>JAXDLD010000565.1:0-5437 GCA_034666805.1 Acidobacteriota bacterium | reverse complement strand
CAGCAGGTGGATCGATCCCCGGTGCCGGCGGGCGAGGTCCAGGGCCTCCGTGCCGCCGGCGGCGGCGAGCACCCGGTACCCTTGCGCCTGCAGGATCTCCAGGGCGGGGACGCGGATGTTCTCCTCGTCCTCGACCAGGAGGATGACTTCCGAGCCGGTGGGCTTCGACCGCCGTGCCGGCCGGGGCGCCAGGGGTTCGGCGGTGGCGGCCACCCGCGGCAGGTAGACGTCGAAACAGGACCCCTCCCCGAGCGTGCTCTCGAACCGCAGGTCGCCGCCGCTCTGGCGGACGATGCCGTAGACCGTGGCGAGCCCGAGCCCCGTCCCCTTGTCCCGCTCCTTGGTGGTGAAGAAGGGCTCGAAGACGCGGGCCTTGACCTCGGGGCTCATGCCGGTGCCGGTGTCGCGGACGGTCAGGCGAACGTAGTTGCCGGGGGGCAGATCCAGGTTGGGATTCGGCTCGCCCTCCCGGATCTCAACCGCCGAGGTCTCGACGGTACACTGGCCGCCATCGGGCATGGCGTCGCGGGCGTTGACGAGGAGGTTCAGGAGGATCTGCTCGAGCTGCGCTAAGTCGACGTTGATCGCCCCCGCTCCCGAATCGAGGCGGAGGGTCAGTAGGACGTTCTCGCCGATCAACTGGCGCACCATGAGCTCCATGCTGGAGATCACCTCGTTCAAGGCGACCACCCGCGGCTGGAGCACCTGCTTGCGGCCGAAGGCGAGGAGCTGGCTGGCGAGCGCCGCCGCCCGCTCTCCCGCCCGGCGGATCTCTTCGACGTGAGCGAGCAGGCGCTCCGTCTCCGGCCGCGGACTGAGGCCGTCGGCGAGGAGCTCGACGTTGAAGGCGATAGCCGCCAGCAGGTTGTTGAAGGAGTGGGCGATCCCCCCCGCCAGGCGCCCCACCGCCTCCAGGCGCTGCGAGTGGCGGAGGCGCTCCTCGCTGTCGCGGAGCGCGGTCTCGGCGGCCTTCACTTCGGAGATGTCGCGGAGGAGCCAGAGCAGGCGGTCGGGCTCCCCGGAGTGACCCTCCTCGCGCGCCACGGTGACGAGCGCCGGGATCGCCGGGCGGTCGCGCGAGCGGAGCGTCACCTCCCAGTCGGAGAGCCGCTCGCCGGCCTTGAACCGCGGGAAGAGGGCGCGGAAGCGGCCGCGGTCGGCCTCGGCGACGTAGACGACGAGCGGTTTGCCGCGGATCGCCCGCGGCATGACCTGGAGCAGATGCACGGCGGCGCGGTTGGCTTCGAGGACGGTGCCGGCGAGGTCGGTCACCAGGTAGCTGTCGGGCGCCAGCTCGAAGAGGTCGCTGTAGCGCTGGCGCTCGGCCTCCAGGGCGGTGTGGACGGTGAGCAGCTCCTCGTTCTGGAGCGCCATCTCCTCATCGGCGACCTCGACCTCCTCGAGCGCCATCTGGAGGTCGTGGAGAGCCTGCAGTACCTCGTCGCGGGGCGGCGATTCAGCATCGAGCTGGTGCTCGAAGGCCTGCAGGCGGGCCCGGAAGGCCTCCAGGCGTTTGTGGGCTGCCGGGCGGGTGGGGCTCATACCGGCCTCGTTCCCTTACGAAACCTGGCTCTCGGAGCGCGGCGACTCCGCCATGACGAGGAGCACCCGGTGCGGCCTGCCGTTCGACTCTTCGAGCAGTGTGCAGGTGACCTGGCAGCGGATCGGCTTGCCGCGGCGATTGACGCCGTCGATGCTCACCCTCTCCCCCCCCTCCGAGGTGCCCGCCAGGCAGTCCCGGATCGGCTGCTTGAGGCGGGTCAAGGGGATGCCGATGTCCATCTTGAGGAACGGCCGGCCGATCGCCTCCTCCTTGCGCAGGCCCCACAGGTCCTCGGCCCGCTGGCTCCAGACCGCTACCGAGAGGTTGGGCTCGAGCACCGCGACCCCGACGTTCAGGCTGCCGAGGATCGACTCCAGGAGGTCGTTGACCTGGTTTACGTCCTCGGAGCGCTGGTGGAGCTGGTCGTTCATCGCCCGCAGCTCCTCGTTGGTCGACTGCAGCTCCTCGTTCATGGTCTCGAGCTCCTCGTTGGCCGACTGCAGCTCCTCGTTGGTCGTCTCCAGCTCCTCGACGGTCGACTGCAGCTCCTCGTTGGTCGTCTCCAGCTCCTCGTTGGCCGACTGCAGCTCCTCGTAGGCGGTCTCCAGGTCCTGGTGGGCCCGCTCGAGCTCCAGCTTGAGCGTCTGGGCCCGGGTGACGTCGAGGAAGGAGACACTCGCCCCGAGGAAGCCGCCGTCCTCGTCCTCGATCGGCGAGACCTGAAGCTCGAGCTGGAAGATCTCGGCGCTTCTCCCCGACCAGGAGACGTCGCCGATGCGGATCGTGTCGCGGGTCGCGTACCCGCGGTCGATGGCGGAGCGCAGGTCGACCGGCCGGTAGGAGATCTCGAGGTCCTGGAGCAGGCGGCCGAGGTCGGCCGCGACGAGTCCGAAGAGCTTTTGCGCCTGCTGGTTGGCGAAGACCAGGTAGCCCCGCCGGTCGACGACGATCTGGGCGATCGGTCCGCGCTCCAGGGCGGCCTCGCGCAGCCGGACCTGGCGCACGGAAGCCCCGACGTCGCCCGCGGCGACGGGAGAGATGGCGAGCAGGCGGTCGCGTGTGTTGACGTTCTGGGTGCGCTGGAAGATCCGGCGCTTCAAGTCGACCGGCCGGAAGCTGCCGCCGTGCGAGAGGAGCGTCTCGGCCTTGCCCAGGAACAGATAGCCGTTTTTCGCCAGGGCGAAGTGGAAGCGGGCGAGAATCTTGCTCTGGGTCTCGCTGTTGAAGTACATCAGGGTATTGCGGCAAATGAGCAGGTCGATCCGCGAGATCGCCGCGTCCTGGACCAGGTCGTGGCGACCGAAGATGAGCGAACGCCGGAGATCTTTGCGAAAGACGTGCCTGCCCCGCACGGGCTCGAAGTAGCGGGCGAGGAGCTCCGGCGGGACGTCGGTCACCTGGCGGTCTTCGTAGGCGGCGAGACGCGCCTGGGTCAGGGCCTCCTCGTCGGCGTCCGTGGCGTAGATCTTGACCCGGGCCTTCACGGCCTCCTCGCCCATCGCCTCGGCGAGGAGCATCGTCAGGGTGTAGGCCTCCTCGCCGCTCGCGCAGCCGGCGCTCCACACCCGGATGGGCACTTCCGGCGACTTCGCTTCGAGGATGCGGGGGATCACCTGCTCGGCCACGTACTGCCAGGCCTCCGGGTCACGGAAGAAGGTGGTCACGTTGATGAGGACGCAGTTGAAGAGCTGACCGAACTCGTCCGGATGGACCTCCAGGTAGTCGGTGTACTCGGCGTAGGTGGCGATCCCGATCTCGCCCATCCGCTTTCTCATCCGCCGCATGAGGGTCGACACCTTGTAGCCGGTGAAGTCGAAGCCGCGGGTGTTCCGCAGGTACTCCAGGAGCCGGGTGAACTCGGCGCTCGTCTCGCTGCTCGTCTCGCTGCTCATGACTCCTCTCGGGCCTGCGGGCTGGGAACGGGAACGGTGAACGCGACCAGGGCCGCCGCGATTTCCGCCAGCGGCAGCACCCGGTCGACCGCGCCGGTCTGGATCGCCGCCCCCGGCATGCCGAAGAACTCGGCGGTCGCCTCGTCCTGGGCGATGACGGTGCCCCCCGCCTGCTGGACCTCGCGGACGCCGTCGGCGCCGTCCTTGCCGGTGCCCGAGAGGACGACGGCGATCACCTGCCCCCCGAAGCTCGCGGCGAGCGACGAGAAGAGGAGGTCGGCCGATGGGCGGACGTAGCGCACGAGGGCGGCGTCGGAGAGGGTGAGCACCCCCTGGGGGTTGACCAGGAGGTGGCGGTCGGGCGGGGCGATGTAGATGATGCCCGGACGGATGATCTCCCCGCCCTGGGCCTGGCGAACGTCGAGCCGCACCCGCCGGGCGAGGATCTCGGCCATCCAGCTCCGGTGATGCCGGTCCAGGTGCTGGACGACGAGGACGGGAGAGGGAAAATCGGCGGGGAGGTCCGAGAGGACGCGAGAGAGCGCGGCGAGGCCTCCGGCCGAGGCGGCTAACGCTACGACCCAGAGCGCCGAATCGGCCTGGGGACTGCTCTCCAATGTAGGGATAGACTCCGTCCGCTTACCACGACGACAGCCTGTCGGCGCGAGAGGCTAGCTTAGCGGGTTGGCGAGATGGATTCAACTTGTTGCATCTGATGGAGTTGAACCGACAGGGGCGGAAAACGGCCCCTCCCGCACTCTATCTTGGGTAGAGCGATGGACCGGAATCTGCATAGAAAAGAGAGTCTATGAGCCAGCCGATCTGGACCCCCAAGGACAGCCGGCACGCCATGCGTGCCGTGGAGGACCTCCCGCAAGAGGATCGCGAGGAGACGGCCGGGCCCGAGGGCCTAAGGGCCCCCGAGTCCGGGCCGGCGACCCGCGAGCAGGCCTACAGCATGGAGGCGATGAGCGCCTTGGCCGGCGGCATCGCCCATGTCTTCAACAACTTCCTGACCGCCATCGGCTTCGAGACCGAGCTCGCGCTCTCCCGGCTCGCGGCCGAGGACCCGGCGAGGAAACACCTGCGGGAGATCGAGAAGGTCGGGGAGCGGGCCGCCGAATTGGCACGCCAGCTCCTCGCCTTTTCCGGCAGCCAGGTCCTCCACCCGCGGCCCGTCCAGCTCAACCTCCTCTTGAAGGACCTCTCGGAGAACTTGCACCGCCTGCTGGGGGACGGCATCCAGTTGGAGACCGAGCTCGAGAACGAGGTCGACCTCGTCCAGGCCGACCCGGAGCAGATCGAGCAGGTGGTCCTGAGCCTCGCCTCGAACGCCCGCGAGCTGATGCCGGATGGGGGCCGCTTCACTCTCCGCACCGCCAACGCCGAGCTTGGGGCGAGCGACCTCGTCAACCCCTGGCGCACGAACCCCGGCCGCTTCGTCCTCCTCGAGGTGAGCGACACCGGGCCGGGGATGAAGGAGGAGGTGCGGCGGCGGATCTTCGAGCCCTTCTTCACCACCAAGCGCGGCTTCGAGGCGGCCGGGCTCGGCCTGTCGACGGTCTACGGGGTCGTCAACCAGAGCGGCGGCCAGATCCTGGCCGAGAGCGAGCCCGGCCAGGGCTCCAAGTTTCTCATCTACCTACCCGTGGCGGCGGCGGAGGCGCGCACCGCGGGCGAGACGCCCGAGGGGGCGGCCGGCCCATGGGAGACCATCCTCCTGGTCGAGGACGAGGAGAACGTGAGGAAGCCCCAGGCCGAAATCCTTTCGGCCCGCGGCTACCAGGTGCTGGAGGCGGCGGACGCGGCCCAGGCCATGGTCCTCTGCCGGCGGCACAAGGGTCCGATCCACCTCATGGTGACCGACATCCTCATGAACGGCATGAGCGGCGTCGAGCTGGCCGAGCGGCTGGCCTTCGAGCGCCCGGAGATGAAGGTGCTCTTCGCCACCGGCTACCCGGCCGGCCTGGCGGAGCGCGCCAGCCTGGCGCAAGAGGATGCG
>JAXDLD010000564.1:0-4697 GCA_034666805.1 Acidobacteriota bacterium | reverse complement strand
CCTCGAGGCCGATCTTCTCGACTCCCAACACCTCGCACCAGACCTGCTCCACGAGGTCGGCGAGCGGCGTCCGCCCGCCGTCCCCCTCGCCGCGGGTCACGGCGGCGGGAGGCGCGCGGCGGGCCAGGGCCTTACGGTCGATCTTGCCGGTCCGCGTGTGGGGGAGCGATTCCAGGCGCTCGAAGGCGTTCGGGATCATGAAGTCGGGGAGGCGGGCGGCGAGAGCGGCGCGGACCCCCGCCGGCCCGTCCACCTCCACCCCTAAGTCGGCGACGTAGGCGACGAGGACGCGGTCGCCGGCGCGGTCCTCCCGCATCAGGACGGCCGCCTCGCGCACCCCCGGGACCTCGGTCAAGGCCGCCGCGATCTCCTCGAGCTCGATGCGGAAGCCGCGGACCTTCACCTGCTGGTCGAGCCGGCCGAGGAAGTCCAGCTCGCCGTCCGGCCGCCGGCGCGCGAGGTCGCCCGTGTGGTAGAGGCGCGCCCCGGGAAGGCGGGAGAAAGGATCGGGGAGAAAGCGCTCGGCCGTGAGCCCGGGCCGGCCGAGATAGCCGCGCGCCAGGCCGGCACCGCCGAGGAAGAGCTCGCCCGGCACGCCGATCGAGCGCGGGTGGAGCGCGGGGTCGAGGACATGCGCCGTCGTCCCGAGGATCGGCCGGCCGATGGCCGGCGCCGCCGTCTCTCCCGGCGGCACCACCGCCCAGGTCGAGTAGGTCGTGTCCTCCGACGGACCGTAGAGGTTGCGCACCCGCGCCACCGTGCCCGTCGCATAGGCCGCGTCGGCGAGGTGGCGCGGCAACGGCTCGCCGGCCAGGTTGACGGCGCGGACCGCGGCGGGGAGGCCGGGGCCGCGGAGGAGCTCCGCCAGGGCCGAAGGCACCGTGTTGACGAGGGTCACCTCCCCCGCCGCCGGCAGCCGCGGCAGGTCGAGGGCGGTCGTCGCGAGGACGACCTTGCCGCCCGAGGAGAGCGGCACGAAGATCTCGAAGACCGAGAGGTCGAACGACACCGAGGTCGACGCCAGGACGGCGGCCAGCTCCTCGGCAGCGAAGGCCCGGCAGGCCCAGGCGACGAAGACGGCCGCGCTCCCATGGGTGATCGCCACCCCCTTGGGCCGCCCGGTGGAGCCCGAGGTGTAGATCAAGTAGGCGAGGTTCTCCGGCAGGACGACCGCCGCGCCCTCCGCCGCGGCCTCGCGGGCGGCGAGGTCCTCCACCCAGACGGCGCGGAGGGCGGCGGCCTTGGGCAGACGGGCGCTCAGGGCACGCCGGGAGAGGACGACCGCGGCCTCCGCGTCCTCGACCATGAATGCCAGCCGCTCCGCCGGGTAGGTGGGGTCGAGCGGCACGTAGGCGCCGCCGGCCGCGAGGACCGCGAGGAGGGCCGCGACGAGGTCGGCCGAGCGCTCCAGGCAGACCCCGACCCGCGTCTCGGGGCCCACCCCCAGGGCCCGCAGCCGCCCTGCCCAGGCGGCGGCCTGCCGGGCGAGATCGGCGTAGGTCAGGCGCCGCTCGCCGTCGACCAGCGCCTCGGCGCCCGGGGTCCGCGCCGCCTGGGCGGCGAAGAGGCCATAGAGGGTCGCCGGCGGCGGCAGGGCGGCCGCGGTGTCGTTCCAGGCCGCGAGCTCGACGCGCTCGGCGGCGGTCAGGAGCGGCAGCTCGCCCAGGGCCTGGCCGGGCGCGGCGAGGGCGCCGGCCAGGAGCTCGGCGAAGTGGCCGAGCAGGCGGGCGGCCGTGGCCGGGTCGAAGAGGTCGGCATCGAACTCGAGGAGGCCAGCGAAGGTCTCTTCGGTGGCGGTGACGGCGAGCGTGAGCTCGAACTTGGCGGTCCCCGTATGGAGCTCGACGGGCTCCCAGTCGAGGCCGGAGAAGGCGAGCCGCGGCATGGTCACGCTCTGGTATACGAAGGCGACCGAGAAGAGCGGCGAGCGATCGAGCGCGCGCTCCTCGGCGACCGCCTCGACCAGCTTCTCGAACGGCAGGTCCTGGCGCTCGTAGGCCGCCAGACAGGCCCGGCGGGCGGCCGTCAACAGTTGGGAGAAGGGGAGGTCCGGGCCGGGCGCGAGCCGCACGGCCAAGGTGTTGACGAAAAAGCCGATGAGGCCTTCGATTTCGGGCCGGTCGCGGTTGGCCACCGGGGCGCCGAGCACGAGGTCGGTGGCGTCGGCGTGGCGGGCGAGGAGGGTGGCGAGGGCCGCCGAGAGGACCATGAAAGGCGTCGTCCCGGTGCCGCGCGCGAGCCCGCCCACCGCCGCGCTGAGCGCGGGCGGCAGGGCGAAGGGCAGGACGCCGCCGCGGCCGCTGCGCACCGCCGGCCGGGGCCGGTCCGTCGGCAGGTCGAGAGGCGGCACCCCGGCGAGCCCTTCCCGCGCCGCGGCGAGGAGGCCCGCCAGCACCTCGTCCTCCAGCCAGCGCCGTTGCCAGAGGGCGAAGTCGGCGTACTGCAGGGCGAGCGCGGGGAGCGGCGACCGCCGGCCGGCGAGGGCCGCCGGGTAGAGGGCCGAGATCTCGCGCGCCAGGACGCCTCGCGACCAGGCGTCCGAGACCACGTGATGGAGGGAGAGGAGGAGGGCGTGCTCCTGAGCGGAGAGGCGGAGGAGCAGGGGGCGCAGCAGGCGGTCCCGGCCGAGGTCGAACGGCCGGCTGCCCTCTACCGCGGCCCAGTGGCTCGACTCGGCTTCCCGCCGCGCCGGGGGCAGGGCGGCGAGATCGACCTCGGGGAGCTCCACCTCCGCCGCCGGATCGATCACCTGCAGCGGGCGCCCGGCGAGCGAAAGGAAGCGGGTCCGCAGGCTCTCGTGCCGCCTGACGATCGCCGAAAGGGTGGCGGCGAGCGCGGCGGGGACGAGCGGGCCCCGCACGCGGGCGAAGTAGGGCAGGTTGTAGGCGGCCTGGCCAGGCGTCAGCTGCTCCAGGAACCACAGCCGCTCCTGGGCGAACGAGAGCGGCAGCAGGGCGGGCCGCGCGCCGCGGACGAGCGGCGGCGGGCTGTTCCCCGCCCGCGTCGCGGCGTCGATCCGCGCCGCCTGGGCGGCCAGGGTCGGGCTCTCGAAGAGGGCGCGGAGCGGCAGCTCGCGGCCGAACGTCAGGGGCAGGCGCGCGGCGAGGCGGGTGGCGAGGAGCGAATGTCCGCCGAGGGCGAAGAAGTCGTCGCCCCGGCCGATCCGTGCGATCCCCAGGAGATCGCTCCAGAGCGCCGCCAGGAGCTCTTCGGTCGGCGTGCGCGGCGGGCCCTGGGCGCCGCTCGCCACCGGCTCCTCGGGGAGCGGCAGGGCCGCCTCGTCGAGCTTGCCGTTGGCGGTGACCGGGAGGGCCGGCAGTGCCACCAGGACCGCCGGCACCATGTAGGCCGGCAGGCGCTGGCGGAGGAACTCGCGGAGCTCCAGGGCGGCGGGCGCGCTCTCCGGGCGCCCGCTCGCCGGCACCCAGTAGGCGACGAGGCTCCGCTCCCCGGGGTCACGGGCGGGAGCCCGCGCCACGACGACGGCGTCGCGCACCCCCGGATGCTCGGCGAGGACCTCCGCGATCTCCGCCGGCTCGACCCGGAAGCCGCGGATCTTCACCTGCCGGTCGAGACGCCCGAGGAACTCGACCTCGCCCGCGGCCAGGAAGCGGCCGAGGTCGCCGCTCCTGTAGAGACGCCCGCCAGGCGCCGCTCCGCGGGGGTCGGGGACGAAACGCTCGGCGGTCCAGTCAGGCCGGCCGAAATAGCCGCGCGCCACCCCGCCGCCCCCGAGGAGGAGCTCGCCGGGGTCACCGCGGGGAGCCAGCTCTCCCGCAGGCTCGACGACGTCGACGATCGCCCCGGCGAGCGGGCGGCCGAGCGGGAGGGTCGGCCCGGCGGCGCGCCCCTCCCGCTCGACCCGATACGTCAGCACGCCGACCGTGGTCTCCGTCGGCCCGTAGTGGTTGTGGACCTCGCAGCCCGGCGCTCGGCCGGCGAGCCGCAGCCCCTCCTCCCAGGCGGTCGCCTCGCCGCCGAGGATGAGGCGCCGCCGCGGCAGGGCGCCGGACTCTCTGGCGCCGAGCGCGGCCAGGTGGGAGGGGACGATCTTGAGGACGTCGACCGGCCGCTCTGCGAAGTACTCGGCGAAGAGGCGAGGCTCGCCGGCCCGCTCGCGGGTGATGACGTGGAGGACGGCGCCGGTCACGAGGGCGGGAAAGACGACCGTATTGCCGAGGTCGGCCGCCAGGGTCGAGACGGTGGCGAAGCTGGCGCACCCGCGGAGGCCGCAGCGCTCGATCACGGCCTCGACGTAGGCGGCGATCTGGCGGTGCTCGACCGCCACCCCCTTGGGCCGGCCGGTCGAGCCCGAGGTGAAGATCACATAGGCGAGGCTCTCCCGTGGCGACGTGGAGGCGGGGATACCGTCCCGCCCGCCGGTCCACTCCTCCGGCCGGTCGAGGAGCAGGGGAGAGGGGCCGGCCGGCAGCCGGTCGAGCAGCCCCGCGGTGGTGAGCGCCACGGGCGCCCCCGCGTCCTCGACCACGGCGCGCAGCCGCTCCGGGGGAAAGGCCGGGTCCAAGGGGACGTAAGCGCCGCCCGCCGCGAGCACGGCCAAAAGGCCGACGACCATCTCGACCGAGCGCTCGACGAAGAGGACGACCGGCACCTCGGGGCCGACTCCCAGCCGGCGCAGGTGGCGGGCCAGCCGGCCGGCCCGCCAGGCCAGCTCGCCGTAACTGAGAACGCGTTCC
>JAXDLD010000563.1:0-4649 GCA_034666805.1 Acidobacteriota bacterium | reverse complement strand
CTCGGAGATACGCCATGAACCTCTATGCCGACCTCGTCCCCACCCCTCTCCCCGAGCTCGCCGCGCTCTGCGCCACCGTCGACGACGACGGCGTCCTGGTCAGTCTCGACTTCCAATATGCGGGACGGGACACCCCGGCAGTCGCGGAGGTGGAGCGGCGGGCGGCGGCGCGCGGCGACCGCCTGACCTGGGACCGCGAGCGCTGCGCCGCGGTCACCGCCCAGCTCACGGAGTATTTCGCGGGGAAGAGGAAGGACTTCGCCCTGCCGGTCGCCCCCCGGGGCTCGGAGTTCCAGCGCCGGGCCTGGGAGGAGCTGGCGCGCATCCCCTACGGAGCGACGATCAGCTACGCCGAGCTCGCGGCCCGCATCGGCCGCCCCAACGCCTCCCGCGCCGTGGGACGGGCGAACGGCACCAACCCCATCCCGGTCGTCATCCCCTGCCACCGGGTGATCGGTACCGACGGTTCGCTCACCGGCTACGGCGGCGGCATGCCGTTGAAACGGGCCCTCCTGGCCCTCGAAGGGGTTTTGCTGGTCTAGGGCTGGAGCTGGTAGATGCCCCGGCCATAGGTTCCGAGGTAGACCGTCCCCGGGTGCCGCGGGTCGACCACCAGCGACGACGAGTTGGTCACCCGCGGCAGGCCGTCGCTCGCGATCGACCAGGTGGCGGCGCCGTCGGTGCTCTTGAAGACCCGCAGGCGGGGCGGGTCGAAACGGGTGGTATAGATCGCGGCGACGGTGTAGACGATCCGCGGATCGCCGGGGTCGACCGCCACGCTGGTGAAGAAGACGGTCTGCTTGGACGGGGCGACCGGCAGCCCCACGCTCACGTTCGTCCACGAGGCGCCGCCATCGGTCGTCTTGTAGACCGCCGACTGGGCGGTGGCGTAGGCGACCGCGGGGTTCCTCGGATCGACCGCCAGGGCCAGCACCGTCACCTTGTCGAGCCCGCCGTTGATCGAGGTCCAGGTCGCCCCCCGGTTGGTGCTCTTGCGCATCCCGAGCGTCCCGGTCGCGGCGTAGATCGTCGCCGGCGAGGAGGGGGCGATGGCAAGGTCCTGGACGACGGGGCCGACGCCCGTCATGCAGGTCCAGTTCACCCCGGAGTCGGTGCTCTTGAAGCCGGCGCAGCGCAGGTCGCGAAGCTCGACCGGTCCGCCCCCGGCGTAGATGATCGAGGGGATCTCCGGATCGACGACGACGACCCGGGTGACGACGTTCGCGAGGACCCCATTGTCGCCCTCGATCTGCCAGGCGTCGCCGCTCTTCAGGCTCCTGTAGATCCGCCCCTGGAGTCCGGCGTAGACGATGTCGGGATGGACGGGGTCGGCCGCCAGCCCCTGGGCGAGGACGCTCGGCAGCGCCGTCTTGGCCGCGAAGCTCGCGCCGCCGTCGGCGCTCCGCCAGACCTGCCCCAGGGTGCTGCGGACGTAGAGGGTCGAAGCCGCGCCGGGGCTCAAGGTGAGGTCTAAGACCTGCGCCGCGAGCAGGCCATGGTTCGCGGCCTTAAAGGTACGCCCGCCGTTGGCGCTCTTCGAGACGCCGAGGTCCAGGGCCCCGGCGTAGACCGCCCCCGGGCTCCGCCCGATTCCCGGGGCGATGGCGAGGGAGAAGATCGAGCCGGCCGGCCCGGAGCGCTGCCAGCTCCGGCCGCCGTCGGTGCTGCGGAAGGCGCCGCCGTCGGTGCCGGCGTAGAGCGCGGTCGAGCGGGGGGTGGCGGCCAAGGCCTCGACGACCCGCCCTTCAAGGCCCTTCCCGGCGCGGACCCAGCTCGCGCCGCCGTTGGCGCTCGAGAGGAAGGCGCTCGGGCCGCCCGCGAGCGGGCGGATGGCGGCGTAGAGCTTGCCGGGTACCGCGGGATCGAGGGCGAGGGCGGTGAGCGTCAGGCTCCCGCTCCCCAGCCCGGGGCTCAAGTCGCTCCAGGTGGCGCCGCCGTCGACGCTCTTGAAGAATCCCGCGGCGTTCTCCGCCCCCACGTAGAGGGTCCGGGGGGTCCGCGGGTCGAGCAGGACGATGCCGGCGGAAGGGAACGGCGCCGGGACGGCCTTCCAGGTCGCCGCCCCGTCGACGCTCTTGAACAGCCCGGCGAAGGTGCCGGCGTAGAGGGTGGCGGGATGGACGGGGTCGATCGCGATCTGCACGACCTGGGGCTCGGTCAAACCCTCGCTCGCCGCATTCCAGGTGACACCGCCGTCGACGCTCTTGAACGCTCCGACCTGGGTGCCGGCGTAGAGGGTCTCGGGGGTCGACGGATCGATCGCCAGGGCCGACACCTGCCGGTTGCCCACCCCCAGGCTCGCCCACACCCAGCTCGCCCCGGCATCGAAGCTCTTCCAGATGCCGCCCCCGTCGCTGCCCGCGTAGACGGTGGCGGGGACCGAGGGATCAATGGCGAGGGCGAGGATCGAGCCCCCCTCCGGGCCGATCGGCACCCAATCAGCGCGGACCGGCGAGGCTCCGACCGCGACGGAAAGTACGGCGAGAAGAGCGAGCAGAGCGGCCGGCGAGGAGAACGAGCGTAACCGCATGGAATCACCTCCATCAAATTCTCAAATCAGTATGCCACAGCCGCGCCCAGGGGAGCCCGCGACCGCGCTGTAGATCCATACGGTGCCGTCGTGCCGGCGGACGAAGGAAGCTCGGCTGCTCTAGGGTACGAGCTCGTAGACGCCGCGGCCGAGGGTGCCGAGGTAGAGCACGCCCGGATGCCGGGGGTCGGTCACCAGCCGGGAGGTGCCGGTGACCCGCGGCAGCCCGTCGGAGAGGAGGGACCAGGTGGCCGCGCCGTCGGTGCTGCGGTAGACGCGGGCCCGAGTGGGGTTCTCCAGGGAGTTCCCCACGAAGCTGTCGACGGCATAGACGACCTGGGGATCGGCGGGGTCGACGGCGATCCGGGTGAGGGCGTAGGGGTACCCGAGCGGCAGGCCCTGGTCTCTGGCGGGCGCCCAGACCGCTCCTCCGTCGGTGGTTTTGAAGATACCGCCAAGGCCCCCGGCATAGAGGGTCCCGGAGGCCGACGGGGCGGGCGCCAGGATGCTCACGAAGACGTTCCCGAAGGGTCCCGCGAGCCCGGCGCTCGCGTCTCTCCAGGTCGCCCCGCCGTCCGTGCTCTTGCGCACCCCGCCGCTCCGTGCCGCCCCATAGAGCGTCCGCGGCGCCAAGGGATCGAGGACGAGGTCGTCGAGTCTCTCGGGGATACAGGTCCAGCTCTCGCCGCGGTCGGCGCTCTTCGCGGTAGCGCAGCCGTCGCCGTGCGCGGTGTAGGGGCGGCCCGCCGCATAGACGGTCCGGGGGTCCTCGGGATCCACGAGGATCTCCCGGGTGTCCATCTTCCCGAGCACGCCGCCGCCGGTCTTCCGGCGCCAGAGGAGGCCGCCGTTGGCGCTGCGGGCGATGAAGCCCTGAAGGCCGGCGTAGACGAGGAACGGCTGGCTGGGATCGACCGCCAGGGCCCCGAAGTAGGACCGGGGGACCGGCAGCGGCAGCGGCGCCACGGCCGCGAAGCTCCGGCCGGAGTCGTCGCTCCGCCAGGCTTGGCCGTTCGGGCTGGCCGCGTAGAGGGTCCCCGGGAGGCCGGCCTCGGTCGCCGGCCCCAGAGCCAGCCCGGCGACCTCGGTCGCAAGGAGACCCGAGCTGGCGGCCCGCCAGGAGCGCCCGCCGTCGGCGCTCTTAAAGACCCCGAGGTCCTGGGCGCCGGCATAGACGGTGTCCCCGCGGCGGCCGCCGGGGGCGAGGGCGAAGGAGAGGAACGTCCCGCCGGGACCGACCGGCTGGAAGGTCGCGCCGCCATCCAGGCCGCGGAAGATCCCCTCGGGGGTGCCCGCGTAGAGCGCCCCGGTGCGGGGGGAGACCGCCAGGGCATGGACCACCCGGCCCTCCAGGCCTCGGCCGGTCCGCGACCAGCTCGCCCCGCCGTTCCGGCTCGCGAAGAGGACCGGCTGGTCGGGCGCGAAGCTCAAGACCGCGGCGTAGACCACCCCGGGGGCCGCGAGCAGGGCGGTCAAGCCGGTCTCGACGGGCAGCGGCCCCGTGGCTCTCCAGGTCGCGCCGCCATCCGTGCTCTTGTAGAGCCCGAGATCGGTCGCGGCGTAGAGGGTCGCCGTGCGCACCGGATCGAGAGCCAGGAGATTGACGGCGTGGAACGGGCCGGAGAGGCTCTGCCAGCTCTCGCCGCCGTCGACGCTCTTGACGAGCCCGAAGGGGGAGGCGGCATAGATCACCCCGGACCGGCGGGGGTCGACGGCGAGCTGCACGAGCCGCCGGTCGGCGGCCGGGATGCCGTCGTTCTTCGCCGCCCAGGTCGCGCCGCCGTCGACGCTCTTGGCGAAACCGAAGTCGGTGGCGGCGTAGAGGGTCGAGGAGGTCCGGGGATCGAGCGCCAGATCCCGCACGGGGACGTTCCCCATCCCCAGGCTCGACCAGGACCAGCTCGCGCCGCCATCGACGCTCTTCCAGACTCCGCCGCCGTCAGTCCCGGCGTAGACGGTCCCGGGTGTCGCGGGATCGATGACGAGGGTAGGGACGGTACCCCCTTCCGGACCGATCGGGATCCAGCGCGGGGCGGCGCCGGCCGGCAGCGCCCCGGTGAGAGCCAAAACGGAGACGAAGAGCAGCAAGAAGGGGTACCCGCGCCCCGACAGCGTTTTC
>JAXDLD010000562.1:0-15660 GCA_034666805.1 Acidobacteriota bacterium | reverse complement strand
CCTGGCCGCCCCGGCCAGCGCGGGAATCCCCTTGACCCACCGGGGGATCGCCTCGGGGTTCGCCGTCGTCACCGGTCACTGCCTGGGCGAGGACCGGGTCGACTGGGCCGCCCTGGCCCGGATCGAGACCTTGGTGGTGCTGATGGGCGCCGCCCGCCTGGCCGAGATCGCCGCTCTCCTTCTGCGGCACGGCCGGCCGGCCGGCGACCCGGTGGCGGTGATCGAGCGCGCTACCCTCCCGGGCAGCCGGGTGTGGACCGGCACCTTGAGGGAGCTGGCCGACGGGGAGATCCTGGAGATCGGCTCGCCGGCGACTCTGGTGGTAGGAGAGGTGGTGCGGGTGCGGGAGAGCCTCTTCGGCGATCTCGAAGACCGAGAATATGATCTCCGGCCCCCGATCGCGGGCCGCGCGCTCTGATATCGCTGCTTCCCAGCCCCTGGGAGCCTGCCTCGGGCCCGAGAAAACTCGTCCGCGGACCGAAAAAACTCGCTCACACCGCGATTTCGAGTTTCGACATGCCAATTTGGCGTTTTGCGGACCGTGAAAACAGTTTTATGTCGATTTTGGCGTTTTTTGGGTCCGTCTTTCAGTTTATCCAGGGAGAAAAGAGCTTTTCGGGCCCGTTCGTGAGTTTCTCGGGGCGGAAAGGAGTTTTTTCGGGGCATTCGCGAGTTTTCCCGGGATCAACTCGAGGCGCGACAGGTTGAGGGGCTCGCTGTGCAGGCCCAACGGGCCGTCGTCCCTTAAGCCCAGGGCAACGCCCTGGGACATGACGCGGGCGGCGCACCCGGATGGCCAATCCTGGCGACGTCGCCAAATCCAACCCAGCACCGCCAACCAATCCAGCACCGCGAGCCAACCCAGAGCGTTGCCCTGGGCTAAGGGACGACGGCCCGTTGGGCCTGGGGACATTGTTCCCGGCGTCGACGGCATCGCCTGGATCGCCGCCGGCTGATCCATCCACGTCTCAGAGTCCCATCCCAACCTTCAGCCAGCTCAGCCCCGTGCCATCCGTCAAATGACGGTCATTGGTAACTTGATCAGCCGCGGCATCATACAGCCGGCACGCCTAAAGTGACCCGCCGCCGCCACTTCGCGAAATCTCCCCGTTAGTACATGGGCGAGGGGAGAGACGATGCCTGTAGTCGTGACCGGAATGGGTGCCGTGACGCCGGCGGGGAACTCGGTGGAGGAGTTCCGGCGGTCGGTGTGGGGCGGCCATTCCGCGGTCGGCGAGCTTTCCGGGGGGGAGCTCCAGGGCGGCAAGGCGCGGCTTGCGGCGCAAGTCAAGGATTTTCTGCCGCCCGGACTGCTCAGTCTACGCGAGCTCGGCCGCATGGACCGGGCGGCGCAGATGGCGGTGGCGGCGATCGATCAGGCTCTCACGGATGCGCGCCTCTCGCCGCGCGATTGCCAAGAGGAGACGGGACGGTGGACGGGGGTCGTCATGGGCACGGGGGTCGGCAACGCCCATGCGATCGGACAGAGCTACTTCGCCTATTTTTCGCGAAAATCAACCAGCGTTCATAACATCCCGAGCTGCATGCCGCACAGCGCCGCCGCGGTGGCGGGGATCCGCTTCGGGCTGACCGGGCCGAGCTTCACGGTTTCGGCGGCCTGCGCGTCGGGGGCGGTCGCGATTGGAATGGCTTTCGAGCTGATCCGCGCCGGGATGGCGGACACCATGCTGGCGGGCGGCTGCGATGCCTCGATCACCCCCATCCATCTCGACAACTGGCGCTGTCTGGGAGTGCTCGCCAAGGGGGACGGAGAGCCGGGAAAAGCCGTGCGGCCCTTCTCGCGGGACCGGGAGGGGTTCGTCCTCGGCGAGGGGGCCGCGGTCGTGGTGCTCGAAAAGCTCGAGTCCGCGCTCCGCCGTGGCGCCACAATCTACGGCGAGGTCCTGGGCTACGGCTTTTCGAGCGATGCCATGCACCTGACGGCGCCCTCCGTGTGCGGCCAGTCGAAGGCGATGGCGAACGCTCTCGCCGCCGCCGGCCTCGCGCCGGGAGAGGTGGATTACATCAACGCGCACGGCACCGGCACGGTGTTGAACGATCAGGCGGAGACCGCGGCGATCCGTCGGGTGTTCGGCAACGCGGTCCCGCCGGTCAGCTCCATTAAGCCGGTGACCGGGCACATGCTGGGTGCCAGCAGCGCCGTGGAGCTGGTCGCCAGCGTGCTGGCCGTGCGGGACGGCGTCATCCCGCCGACGATCAATCTGACGGAAGCGGACCCGGACTGCGATCTCGACTTCGTCGTCGAAGGGCCGCGCGACGTCGACGCCCGAGTCGCGGTCTCCAATTCGTTCGCCTTCGGCGGCAACAACGCGGTGCTGGTGGTGAGGAGGTTCGAATAGACATGGCGACGAATGCCCGATTGGTGGTCGCGGATCCGGTGGACTTGAAGGTGCGCGGGATTTTCGCCGCGGTCTTGAAGATCGACGGCGCGAATCTTAAAGAGAGCACCGATCTGACCGCGGACCTGGCGGTCGATTCACTCGACGCCCTGGAGCTGGCGCTCAAAATTCAGGACGGCTTCGGGATCGAGCTCGACGAGAAGGATTTCGCACTGTTCACCTCCTATGGGGAAGTCCTCGCCTGCGTGCGGGAGGTGATGACAGGCAGGCCAACGCCGGAAGAGGGGAGCTTGTGGCAATGATGGACTGGAGCGATGCGAGCCGGCTCAAGCTGCACCCGTTGCGGATCGCGCCCTTTGGCGATGGCAACTACTCCGTCATCCGCCGGGGCGGCCGGGAGGAGATCGCGACTCGCGGCCTGGGAGTGGAAGCCCTCCACCGGCTCGGGGCGGGAGACAGCCTCGGCGAGGCCCGCCGCTGGCTGGCGGAGAGGCATGGCACCCCTCCCGAGAGCATCCGGCTCGAACCGCTGCTCCGCTCTTTAAGCAACGCCGGCCTGATCGCCGAGGTGGATGGCGAAAAGCTTGTGAGCCCCCGGATTGGAATGCGCGATTATCTGCGCTTCCAGCTCCGTTTCGAGCTGATGCCGCGTCTCGCCCAGAGCACCCGGCGGTTACCGATCGCTTTCGCCCGGCCGGCGCTGCGAAAGCTCTACAGGCGGGAGCTCCGCGTCCCCTGCGCCAGGAAGGTGAGCCGCGCGGGAGCCAACTTCGAGCAGGTTTTTCCGCGAGTCGGAGCACGGGAGCGGCGGGCCTTTGAAAGGCAATACTTCGACCATCTGGTCTGGAACGTCGTCGACCTCGAGGTCTTGCGCGACCGGCCTTTCGAGCAGGTTGAGGAGTGGCTCGAATCGTTCGTGCGACTGGAAGGAGTCGAGGTCCTCGATCGGGCCCGACGCCAGAACCGGGGCGTGATGCTCGTGGGATTTCACTTCTCCGCCAACCGTCTGCTGCCCATCGCGCTGATGCGGCAGGGCTACTCCTTGACCAGCATGGGAGCGATCAGCCTCGGCTGGGGTTCCCGGAAGACGAAGGAGCGGATCGCGGAATGGCGCCGGCGACGCCCCTCCTACGGCGGTCTCGAGCTGGTGGACAACCTGGACCTCGGCAGCGTGAACCGGCTGGTGGGCGAGTTGCGCCGGGGGGGCACGGTGTTGACGATGCCGGACGTCTATTCGCTCTCGACTTTCGAGAACGCGGCCGTGACCGAGCGCTCGCGGTTCTTCGGCGTCGTGCGTTCACGGTTCCGCCCGGCCACCCTGCCGGTTCCCTTCTTCGATCACTCGATCGACGTCAATCCGTGGGGTGGCTGGCTCGCGGCCACGGCCCGGCCGGTGGTCCTGCCCGTCCTCATGGAGCGCCGAGCCCGGCAGCTCGTGTGCCGGTTCGGTGAACCGTTCGACCCCACTGGGTCCGGCGGCGGCTCGCCGAAGGAGCTCGTGGGGAGCGTCACCCGGCAGCTGTTCGAGACGCTGGAGCTGGAGGTCGCCAGCCACCCCGCGCAATGGTTCGGCTGGCACAACCTGGACAAATTGAATCCCAGGCCGAATGAGGGGAAGGTATCCCGCGAGAATCAGGTGAGCTCAGGGGCGTCAAGCCTCTCGTTCAAATAACGCTAGAGAAAGGAGGTGAAAACCATGAATCGTGAGCTTTTCGTCGAGGCCGTTGAGCTGGGTGACATTGACATGCTCGAGGAGGAGATCGTTCCTTGCACGGGCTGCGGTTGCGAGTGCGCCGCGCCGGCACCGAAGGTAGGAGGTGGCGGCGGGGGTGACGACGCTGGTGGTGACGCGATTTGACGCCCTTCTAGGCAAACTGGGGCTGGGGACCAGCGGTCTCCAGCCCCCCATTCCTGAGGTCTTTACATGTCAAACCTTGGTGAGCAGTTCCGCGGTCTGGAGTCGGTGCAGTTCTCCTCCGAGGAGGCGCATGTCCTTTTCATTCCGGAGACGCTGCAGCTTTTCCTCCTGAGCCCGGCCGGGGCCGCGGCGCTCGATGGGATCCGTCAGGGAAAACCGCTCGCGGAGGCGGCGTCGGAGGGCGGTTATGATCCGGGCGCGCTGGAGGGCTTCGTCCACCATCTGATCGCGGAGGTGGGCAAGGCGCCTTCGGCCGCGCGGGCGCGGGCCGGGGCCACGGCGGAGGAGTACATCGGTCCCGTCCTCCCGAAGCTGGTTTTCATGGTGAACAATTTCTGCAATCTGCGGTGCACCTACTGCTACGAGCACGCCACCGTCTTCAAGGAGCCGGCGACGACGATGACGCGCGAGCTCGTAGACTCTGCCCTGGAGCGCTTCCACGCCGCCTTCCGTGGCTGCGCGGAGCTGATGTTCATCGGCGGCGAGCCGACGCTCTCTGAATCCATCATCGAGTACGCCTGTCTGCGCGCGGCCGAGATCTCCCGGGAGCGTGGCGTCGAGATCTCGTTTTCGATGATCACCAACGGGGTGCGGATGACGGAAAAGATGTTCGAGATCATCGACCGCTTCGGCGTGCAGGTCACCTTCAGCATGGATGGTCCGCAGAAGGTGCACGACTCCGAGCGCCTGCGCCAGGACGGTTCGGGGAGCTACGACCTGATGATGAAGAACGTGAGGCGCTATCAGGAGAAGCACGCGGACAAGCTTGGCGTCGAGTGCACGTTGACGCACGCCCAGGCGCGCCGCGGGGTGACGGTTTCCGATCTCTCCCGCTTTTTCGCCGACGAGCTCGACGTCTCGGCGCCGCACATCGCCGCCGCCGGGCTGGTGGCGGGCGATCTGCTCAATCCCTTCACCAACCAGCCGACGAGGCTCGAGAACGAGTTCGAGCAGGCGGCCGGCACCGCCATGGACGAGCTCTTCCTCCACCTCGAAGCGCCCGACGCGCAAATCGGGAAACGGGCGGGGCTGGACCTCGTCTCGGGGATGGTCAAGCGGCTGATGCGCCGGCAGTCGGCGCTCGAGATGTGTCCCGCCGGCACCTCGCAGCTCGTCGTCGATTCGCACGGCGACGTCTATCCCTGCTGGATGTTCGCGGGCATGCCGGCGTTCCGCATGGGGAACGTAACGCGCGATCCCGTCTTCAACGACGTGGCGAGAAAGGTGCTGCAGCGCATCATCGAGAACGACAAGCGGCGCAACCCGCAATGCAGCGTCTGCTATGCACGGTACGCCTGCAATGCCTGCCTGGGCAACAACCAGAACAGTACGGGGCTCCTGGAGCGGATCGACGAAAATTATTGCAACACGATCCGTGGCACCTTGCGGACGGTCGTGCTCAAGCTGGGCGAGGCCAAGGCGGATAAGGCGCGCTGGGAGGCAATCCGCGGCGGCGCCGGACGCTCGGCGGATCTGCGGAAGGAACACTGCCCGTGTTGAGGCCCAAGCACACCCCGCCGAGCGAGGCGGAAGACGAGGCCGGAGAGCCGGCCGAATTTCCCCGGCTGGTGCCAGGGATCTCCAGCTGGCCTTTCTTCCCGGAGAAGGTCGCCCCGGACGGCCGCCGGCTGGAAGAGGGAATGAGTATCGTCGGCAGCCTCGCGCTCGACCGCTACATCATGGTCCCGAACCCCAAGCTGCCGGCGATCGACAAGGCCGTCCGGGCGATCGAGCAATCCTGGTCGTGGGTGGAGGCGGAGGAGCGCCTGCGCGGTCTAGGCTTCCGCCTGGACTTCGAGGAGCTCTGCGGCAAGCTCCAGGCCGCCGGGCTGGTGCTCGGCCCGGACGGCAAGCCGGTCGCCGCTGACAGCGATCTCGAACGCAACTTCGTGCGGATCGGGAGCGTCAGCCTGCGCCGCGCGGCGCCGGTCTTTACGTGGGTAGGGCGGAGCCTCCCGGTCATGCTCTCCATCCTGTTCACGTTGGCCGCCGTCCTCTGGCTGCGTGGTGCTCACCCCGCTCCAGCGCGCCTCTCCGGTGCCCATGTCCGGGAGCTTTCCTTCGCCGGGTTCTGGCGGCACTTCCTGCTGCTCGCCGGCAGCTTCTTTATCCATGAGCTCAGCCATGGCCTAGTCGCGGCGCGGTTCGGCATGCCGCCGCGCAAGTTCGAGGTCGGCTTCTATCTCGGCTTCCTACCAACCTTTTTCCTCCGCGTCGGCGGTCTCTACACGCTGCCCCCCTGGCGGCGCGTCGCCGTCTGGGCGGCGGGTTCGGCCGGCAATTTCGTGCTCGCCACGGGAGCCGCGGTGGCGATGACCTACGGTTTTGGCATGGAGAGTTTCTGGGCGCGGGTCCTGTGGCTCAACGTGATGCTGGGATTGTTCAACCTGGTCCCGTTTCTGCCGACGGACGGCTACTTCATCGCCTCCACCTTGACACGAAGTCCGAACCTCCGCCGGAGGGCCTGGGCGTCCCTTCGCAGCTTCCGGGAGGGGGGGGAGCGCCCCTCGTTCATGTTGTGGGTTTATGTCGGGGGCACTTCGGTCATCGTCATGGCCCTCTTTCTCAGCCGGATGATCTGGATCATCCGGGGTTTCGCGGTGAATCCCACCTACTCGACCGTGCGCCTGGCGCTGATCCTCTTCTTTACCGGGGTCGTCGTGTTACGCCGCAAGCGGCGGAACGCCCTCAAACGGACCGCCAGAAACGCGAGGTGATGCGCATGTTCCAGCAAGACATCCGCCAAGCGATCCGGACCGTCCTCAATAAACGCCTCTTCTCCTTGGCGGTCGCGCTGACTCTCGGGGTCGGCATCGGCGCGAACACGGCCATCTTCACGGTGGCGAACGCGCTCCTCAACCATCCGATCGATTTTCCCCAGGAGGAGCGCCTGGTCTCGATCCTCGAACGCAAGCCGCAGGGGACCGGCACCTGGAGCACGACCTCGGCGGCGAACTACGTCGACTGGCGCCAGCGGAGCAGAAGCTTCGCGCACATGGCGGCGTACGCCTGGTGGGACGCCAATCTCACCGGGGTCGGTGAGCCGATGCCGATCAAGGGTTTCTCCGTCTCGCCGGCGTTTTTCGAGGTGCTGGGGATGGGAGCCCTCCGCGGGCGGGTCTTTACGGCGGCGGACGTCGAGGCCGGCCACAAGCGGCTCGTGGTGCTGAGCTACGGCCTGTCGCAGAGGCTATTTCAGAATGCGCCGAAGGCCCTGGGCGCGACGGTCCGCTTGAACGGCGCCGCCTACAAGGTCATCGGCGTCATGCCGGAGAGCTTCCAGTTTCCGGCGGGAGGCACGGAGCTGTGGATCCCCCTGCTGCTCAATGCGAAGGAGCAGGCGGACCGGAAGTCACGCTATCTGAGCGTGGTCGGGAAGCTCAAGCCCGGTGTCTCCTGCGCGGCGGCGAGAGCGGAGCTCAGTACGATCGCGGCCAGCCTCGCTCAGCAGTATCCGGAGACGAATCGCGGCTGGGGAGTGCAGGTGGATGCGCTCACCGAGTTCGTGGTCGGGGAGATCCGCCCCTTCGTCCTCCTCCTGACCGGCATCGTCGCCATCGTGCTCCTCATCGCCTGCGTCAACGTCTCCATCCTCCAGTTCGCCCGCTCGTCGAGCCGCGAGCTCGAGCTCGCCACCCGCGTCTCGCTCGGAGCTCCGCGCTTACGGATCTTTCAGCAGCTTCTCGCCGAGAGCGTCGCCGTGTCGCTCCTGGGTGGCCTCGTCGCGTTCCTCGTCGGTTTTGCCGGGGTGTTCCTGATCCGCGTCAACATGCCTGCCGAGCTCGCCAAGTTTCTCCCAGGCTGGAGCGGCATGCGGATGGACGGGACCGTCTTCGCTTTCACTTTGGCCGTGGCGGTGCTCTGCGGCGTCCTCTGCGGCCTGGCGCCGGCCCTGCAGCTCTCCCGGACGGATCTGAACGTCAGCCTCAAGGGGGCGGGGCGGGCGGCGAGCGGCGGCAAGAAAAATCGGCGGTGGCGCGAGGCGCTCGTCGCCGCCGAGGTCGTGCTCGCGGTCGCCCTCCTGGTGGGAGCGATGGCCATCGTGGACGCCTTCCAGGCTCTCGTCGACGCCAACCAGCCCTTCGCTCCGGAGCGGGTGCTGGCGCTCAATCTGGTGTTGCCGGTAAACCGTTATCCGGATTCGCGGAAAATGTATGATTTCTATTCCCGGCTCGTGACGCGGCTCCGCTCCCTGCCGGGAGTGGAGAGCGCCGCCGCGGTGAGCTACATGCCCTTCGCCGATTTGAACGCCACGACTTTCTACACGGTCGAGGGGGAGGGGAGGACGGCGGCCGGCGAGCGGCGGAGCGCCAACTATCGTTCGATCACCCCAGGTTTCTTCGCCACTCTTCGCATCCCGCTCCGGCGCGGGCGGAGCTTCAACGACCTCGACCGCCAGGAGAGCCCGCCGGTGGCGATCGTCAGCCGGAAGCTCGCGGCCCAGAGCTGGCCCGGCCAGGACCCCATCGGCAAGCGCCTCCGGATGACCAATGCCGCCTCGGCGGGGGCCTTGGCGACGGTGGTGGGGGTCGTGGCCGACGTTCGGCAAAGCTGGCTCGACAAGGAGATCCGGCCGACCCTCTACGTTCCGATGTCCCAGGCCCCCCAGTTGCGGATGGACGTCCTGGTGCGAGCCCAAGGGGGTTTGGCGGCACTGATGCCGAGCGTGCGACAGATCGTCTCCGAGCTCGATCGCGAGCAGCCCATCCGGACCCTGCGGACGATGGAGCGGGCGATCCACGACGTCATGCTCGGGCTGCGTTTCGTCATGGTCCTGATGATCGTGGCGAGCGGCGTCGCCCTGCTGCTGGCGATCGTCGGCATCTACAGCGTCGTCGCCTACCTGGCGCGGGAGCGCCTGAAGGAGATGGGGATCCGGGCCGCGCTGGGGGCGACGCCCGGACAGCTCCTCTCTCTCGTCCTCCATCAGGGCCTGCGGTTGACCGCGGTGGGCATCGCGGCAGGCCTCCTGGCGGGCTTCGGATTGACCCGGCTGCTCGCCAGCGTGGTGGCGGGTGTGCGGGTGCTCGACCCCGGAGCGCTCTTCGCGGTTCTGGTCCTCGCGATCCTCTGCGCTCTCCTCGCGAGCTACCTCCCGGCCCGGTCCGCCGCCGGATCGGATCCCATGACCGCCTTACGGAACGAGTGAGGAGCCCATGGATCTGTTGACGGTGAGCCGGCTCTATCACTATGGGGGTACCTTGGTGCCCCTGTGGATCGTAATCCTCTTCCTGGCCGTCCTGCTGCTGACCGCCGCCCATGGGCAAGCCCGCGGCGGCTGGCGCCTCCTCGCCGGTCTGGCGCGAGGGGCGGCGGCGGGCGCCGGCCTTCTCCTCGCGGGCTGGCTGGTGGCGGTCGAGCTGGTGGTCTTCCGGGCGCGCTGCCCGCTCTGCCTGATCGCCTCGACGGCGCTCGTCGCCGCCTTCGCCCTGGCCGGCTTCCGCGCGCCGCGCTGGCCGGCGGTGGCGGCCGCCATGGCGCTCGCCGCCCTGGCGATCGGCTACCTGCTGCCGTTCGGGACCATCCCGAGGCTGGCCACCCTCTCCGCGCCGGCTCCGGAGCCGGAGCCGGACTTCAACAGCGCCTTGAGGAGCCGGGGGGACGGCCCTTTGCTCATCCAGGTCTTCGGGGATTTCGAGTGCCCGGCCTGCGCGCAGATGGATCGTACCCTGGAGCGGTACCTGGACGAGCACGAGAGGGAGGTCCAGCGAGTCTACCGGCACTTTCCCCTGGCCGCGATCCACCCCTGGGCCGAACGGGCGGCGATCGTCAGCGAGTGCGCCGCCCGGCAGGGGAGGTTCGAGGAGGCGAGACATACCCTGTTCGAACGGCAGGCCGAACTGGGCTCGGTCCTGGCGCGACGTCCGCCGGAGTCCTGGCACCTTCCCGACCCCGTCGCGTTCCGCGGCTGCGTCGCGGGGCGGCAGACGGAAGAGGCCGTGCAGAGAGACGTCGCGGCGGCGCGGCGGCTAGGTCTGCGTTTCACGCCGAGCCTGCTCGTTGGCCGGACCCTGGTGGCGGGCGCCGTTCCGCTGTCGAGGTTGAGCACGATCCTTGAATTCGCGCGGAGGCAGGGCTCCTCGGCGGACGGGCCGGCGCTGCGAGCCGAGACCGCCGGCTGTGACGCCGATCCGTCCACCGGCGGGTGCTCCGCTCCGTAGGACTGCGGAATGCCAGAATCGAGGAGGGAATCGAATGATCGCTGGTCGTCTCCCGCGGCTCCTTGCCCTCTTCGCGATCCTCGCCGTGCCCGCCGTCCCCGCCGTCTCAGCCGGCGAGCCGCCCTCCCTCCCCGTCCTCCGGTCCAAGAATTTCGTGGTGACGACCGTCGACGGGACCTCCGTTCCGCTGGCGGACCTCCTCGTGCCGGGAAAACCGCTCCTCGTCGAGTTCTGGGCTACCTGGTGCGCGCCCTGCCGCAAGACCCTGCCGCATCTCGTGGAGCTCCATCGGCGGTATCGCGACCGGGGGCTCGTGGTAATCGGGCTGACCGTGGAAGATCCCGCCACGGATCGCGAAAAGGTCAAACGCTTCGCGCATGAATTCGGGATGGACTTTAAGGTCGCCTTCGCTCCTCCCGAGCTCTATCGCTTCGTGAACGCCAGGCAGGCGCTCGCGGTGCCCAAGATCCTCCTCTTCGATCCTCAGGGCCGGGTGACCGAATACGTCACCAGCTACACGTTTTTCACCAATCGGCGGATCGAAAACGCGGTTCGCAGGATGCTCGACCCGGGGTAGAAACTTTTTCGCCGCCTATTGGACGACGCGGGTGCCGCCCAGCGAGGCGCTGGAGTTGAGGCTGTCGCAGGAGCCGCTTGACAGAACAACCTGGGTTGGCGTCGTATGGGTTACCATCCGGCTGGTGGTACCTGTGGCGTTTGCGGCCGGCATGGCCGTTATCGCTGGCGGTGGTCGGCGACTCCCCTGGCGAGGAGGAAGACATGGTAGAAGGCACTCTCGATCAAGTACAGCGCTTAGCGGAGCAACTCTCCCCACAAGACCAAGCGCGCCTGTTGGCTGCCCTGGCGCTTCGTATGGCGCAGGTCATGAACTCGATCCCGCCCTCTGCCACCGTGACTCCGCAAGAGAGTGCCGAGGCGTGGGAAAAGTTCTTGCGGCTTGGGGAGGCCCTCACCGCCAGTGACATGCCAGGGTCGGAAACATTGACCGAGGCGGTGCTGGCGATGCGGCGATGAGGCAATGTACACCGTAGATGCCAGTGTTTGGGTGAACGCGTTGACCAGCGCGAGCCCGGCCATCAGGTCAGTCGCCAATTCCTGGACCTGTTGCGGGCCCAAGCTCTTCCTGTCATCGTGCCAAATTTGGTGCTGGTCGAAGTGTCCGGGGCGATCAGCCGTACGCGCCGCGCTCCTGAGCAGGCTCAAGCGTTCGCTTTCGCGCTGGGGCGCCTTCCACATGTGACGATCAGAGCGCTGGATGAGATACTGACGATCCAAGCACTCGCAGTGGCTGCCCAGCATGGCTTGCGTGGGGCAGATGCGGTCTATGCTGCCGTAGCACTCGAGGTCGGGAGTACGCTGGTCACCTTAGACAGTGAACACCTGACACGGCTGAGCACCCTGATGACAGTCTGCACACCTGCCTTGGCGCTCGCGACACTGGCACCTCCACCCCAGCCCTCGGCATAACTGGCGAGGTCGTCGACCTCAAACTGACGGAGGCGGGATCGAAGGGCCGGCCTTCAGGCCTGCACCCCGGTCGAGCTGCCGCTGCCCTCCTCAGGCGCGTTGTATCCTTCTCCTCCATGAAGAAGATCAGCCGCGAGGACGCCCTCCAGTACCACGCGGAAGGGCGGAAGGGGAAGATCCAGGTCGTCCCCACGAAGCCCACCGCCACCCAGCGGGACCTCTCTCTCGCCTATAGCCCCGGCGTCGCCTACCCCTGCCAGGAGATCGAGCGGGACCCGCTCCTCGCCTACCAGTACACGGCCAAGGGCAACCTCGTGGGGGTCATCAGCAACGGCACCGCGGTCCTGGGGCTCGGCAACATCGGGGCCCTGGCGGGGAAGCCGGTCATGGAGGGCAAGGGGGTCCTCTTCAAGCGCGTCGCGGACATCGACGTCTTCGACATCGAGGTCGCGACCCAGGACCCCGAGGAGTTCATCCGCGCGGTCAAGCTCCTGGAGCCTACCTTCGGCGGCATCAACCTCGAAGACATCAAGGCCCCGGAGTGCTTCGAGATCGAGCGCCGCTTGAAGGCCGAGATGAACATCCCGGTCTTCCACGACGACCAGCATGGCACCGCCATCATCTCCGGCGCCGCCCTCCTGAACGCTCTCAGCTTGACCCACCGGACGATCGGGGAGTCGCGGATCGTCTTCTCCGGCGCCGGGGCGGCGGCCCTCTCCTGCGCCAAGCTCTATATCGAGCTCGGGGCCCGGCGGGAGAACATCGTCATTTGCGACAGGCTGGGGGTCGTCTACAGCGGCCGCACGGAGGAGATGGACCCCTACAAGGCGGAGCTCGCCTCCGAGACCCCCGCCCGCACCCTCACCGAGGCGCTCGCCGGGGCCGACGTCTTCATCGGCCTCTCGGTCGGCGGCGTCGTCACCCCCGACATGATCCGCGGGATGGCGAAAGACCCCGTCATCTTCGCCATGGCCAACCCCGATCCGGAGATCGGCTACGAAGACGCCCAGGCCGCCCGGCCCGACGCCATCGTCGCCACCGGCCGGAGCGACTACCCGAATCAGGTCAACAACGTCCTCGGCTTCCCCTTCCTCTTCCGCGGCGCTTTAGACGTGCGGGCGACCGACATCAACCTGCCCATGAAGCTCGCCGCGGTCAAGGCGCTCGCCGAGCTGGCGCGGGAGGACGTGCCGGACGGGGTGCTCAAGGCCTACGGGATCGATCACCTGCGCTTCGGCCGCGACTACCTGATCCCCAAGCCGCTCGACTACCGGGTGCTCCTCAGGGTGCCGCCCGCGGTGGCCAAGGCGGCCATGGAGAGCGGGGTGGCCCGCATCCCCATCGCCGACTTCGACGCCTACCGGCGGCGCCTGGAGACCTTGATCTCCCGCCGACTGGAGCTGATGCGGGGGGTCATCGACCGCGCCAAGCGCTCGCCGAAGCGGGTGGTCTTCCCGGAAGGCGAGCAGGAGCAGATCCTTCGCGCCGCGAAGATCCTGGTCGACGAGGGGATCGCCCATCCCATCCTCCTCGCCCGCCGGGAGGCGATCGCCGGCAAGCTCGCCGAGCTCGACCTCCCCGAGGACAAGGTGACCATCATCTATAACGAAGCCTCGGAGAAGTTCGCGCCCTACGCCCAGCGCTTCCATGAGCTCCGCCGGCGCGAAGGGGTGACTCTGGCAGAAGCCATGAAGCGCATGCGCCTGCGCAACTACTTCGGCACCATGATGGTCGAGCAGGGGGACGCCGACGGGCTGATCTCGGGCCTCACCCAGTCCTACCCCGACACCATCCGGCCGGCGCTCCAGATCATCGGCACCCGGCCGGGGGTGAAACGGGTCTCCGGCGCCTACATCCTGATCTTGGGCGACCGCCTCTTCTTCCTCGCCGACACGACGGTCAACATCGATCCCACCCCGGAAGAGCTGGCCGAGATCGCCCTCCTGACCGTCGAGTTCGCCCGCCGCTTCGGGATCGTGCCCCGGGTCGCCATGCTCTCCTTCTCGAATTTCGGTTCGAACAAGCACCCGTCGGCCACCAAGGTGCGCCGGGCGGTCGACATCGTGCGCCGGGAGGACCCCGAGCTCGAAATCGACGGCGAGATGCAGGCCGACACCGCGGTCACCGCCGCGATCCTCCACGGCAGCTACCCCTGGAGCCGCCTCCGGGAGCCGGCCAACGTCCTCATCTTCCCCGAGCTGCAGTCGGCCAACATCGCCTACAAGCTCCTCTGGCAGCTCGCCAACTGCGAGGCGATCGGCCCCATCCTGCTCGGCATGGGCAAACCGATCCACGTCCTCCAGCCCGGCTTGGAGGTGAGCGACATCGTCAACCTGGCGGCGATCTGCGTCGTCGACGCTCAAGAGCAGGAGAGTGAGGCGATTCGCGCTACAATAGAGGCCTGACACTGGACACCAAACTGAGCTGTTAGGAGGTAGACATGAAGCGTTTTCCGAAACTTCTCCTGAGCGCGGGTCTCTGCGCCGCCGTTCTCGTGCCGGCCCTGGCCACCGCCAAGAGCAAAGAGGGCAGCACCAAGCCGCGCATCGCGGTGATCGAATTCAAGAACAAGGCCGACAACCAGTGGTGGTACCACGGCGGCGCGGCGGCGGCTCAGGACGTCTTCGTCACCGAGCTGGTCAAGAGCGGCAAGTTCCGGGTCGTCGAGCGCGAGCAGCTCGAGGCGCTGATGCAGGAGAAGCACCTCTCGCTGTCCGGCGACGTCGACCCCTCGACCGCGGTCAAGATCGGCAAGCTCCTGGGCGTCAACTACCTGCTGACCGGCTCGGTGACCGAGTACGGGGCCGAAGAGACCGGCGCCCACGGCGGCGGGATCCGCAACCTCCCCGGCTTCTCGGCCGGCAAGAAGAACTTCGTGGCGGCATTGAACGCCCGCTTGATCGACACCTCGACGGGTGAGGTGGCCTGGGCCGACGAGGCGAGGAAGGAAGAGAGCAACATGCATCTCTCGATCGGCGGCTTCGGCGGCGGCGTGCAGAACGACGAACGGATGTTCGACAAGGTGATGAAGCCCTGCATCCAGCAGCTCACCGCGAGCCTGAAGGCGGCGGACCTCTAGAGAGCGGCGCTCCACCCCGCGCGAAACGAAAAGGACCCGGCGAGGAGCCGGGTCCTTTGCATTTGTGGGGGACGAGGAAGAAGAGGTTAGGGCCGGAACGTCACCCGCAGCATGGTCCACATCTTGACCCGCACGCCGTCCTTGGTGGCGGGGTGGAAGGTGGAGCGGCGGGCGGCCTCGACCGCCGCCTCGTCGAAGCCGAAGCCGACCCGGGCGCCGGTCGGCTCGGCCTGGAGGACGTTGCCGCGCTCGTCGATCAGGACCTTCAAGTCGACCTGCGCCGACTTGTTCATCCGCCGGGCCGCGGTCGGGTAGCGCGGCTCGGGCATGCCGGCGACCTGAGGCTTGACGACCCCGGGGCCGAGCTGCACGAGGTCGCCCGGCTTGACCTGCGGCTCGCGCGCGGCCGGCGCGGGAGCGGGGACCGCGGCAGAGGCGGCGGCGCGGGCGGGCGTCTCGGTCTTGGCGGGAGCCGGCTCCGGCTTGGGCGCGCTCTGGGCCGGCAACGGCGGCGGGATCACCGTCGAGGCCGGCGCCGTCGTCGCGGCCTCCTTCTCGGCGGCGGGCTCCGGCTTGGCCGGGGCCTTGGGCTCGAGAGCCGGCGGCTCGGAGCGGGTGGAGACCGCCGGCAGGATGGTCCCGTGGTCTCCCCCT
>JAXDLD010000561.1:0-2525 GCA_034666805.1 Acidobacteriota bacterium | reverse complement strand
TCCTCGGCTACAGCCTGGGGGAGTACGTGGCGGCCTGCCTCGCCGGGGTGTTCTCCCTCGCCGACGCCCTGCGGGTGGTCGCCTGGCGGGCCGAGCGGATCGCGGCCCTGCCGGCGGGAGCCATGCTCGCCGTCCCCCTGCCTGAACGAGAGGTGGCGCCGCTCCTCGACCCCGAGCTGTCGCTCGCCGCGGTCAACTCCCCGGAGGTGACGGTGGTCGCCGGGCCGATTCCGGCGGTCGAGGCCTTCGCCGGGCGCCTCGCCGAGCGCGGGGCGGCCTGCCGGCGTCTCCCCACCTCGCACGCCTTCCACTCCAAGATGATGGAGCCGCTCGCCGAGCCCTTCGCCCGTTTCCTCTCGGGAGTGGAGCGCCAGCCGCCGCGGATCCCCTACGTGACCGGCGTGACCGGGACCTGGGTCAGCGACAGCGAGGCCATGGACCCCGAGCACTGGGCGCGCCACCTCTGCCAGCCGGTCCGCTTCGCGGCCGGCCTCGCCGCCCTCCGGGAGGAGCCCGCCAGCTGTCTCCTGGAGGTCGGCCCCGGCCACGGCCTCACGACCCTCGCCCGCCAGCAGGGGAGGGGAGAGGCGCCGGTCGCGCTCCCCTCGCTCCGCCCGGTCTACGATCCGCGGCCGGACTCCGCCTTCCTGCTCGACACCCTGGGCAAGCTCTGGATCGCCGGGGTGGAGATCGACTGGAACGGCTTCGTCGCCGGGGAACGCCGCAACCGGGTACCCCTGCCGGCCTATCCCTTCGAACGCCAACGCTATTGGATCGAACCACGGATCGGCGCCGCCTCGGAAGTGGCCGTCGCGGTGGCGGCCACCCCGCCGCCGGAGCCGGCGGGTACGGCGGAGACCCCGGTGCCGCCTCCCCGGCATCCCCGGCCGGGCCTGCGGACTCCCTTCGTGGCGCCGCGCTCGGAGCGCGAGGCGCGGATCGCTGCGCTCTGGGAGGACCTCCTCAAGATCGAGGCGGTCGGGGTTCACGACAGCTTCTTCGAGCTCGGCGGCCACTCCCTCCTGGCCCCCGAGGTGCTCCTCCGCCTGCGCCAGGCCTTCGGCGTCGATCTCCCCCTGCCCCGGCTCCTGGCCCAGCCCACCGTGGCCCTTCTCTCCCAAGCGATCGAGGAGCTGGCGGGCGGTACCGGCGGGGGTGGCGGGGGTGGCGAGGGTGGCTCGCCGAGCTTGGAGCCGGCCATCGAGCCCGACTGGGCCGCCGAGGCGACCCTCGACCCGGCGATCGGCCCCCCCGGCTCCCCAGCCGAGCTCGCCGGCGACCTCTCCGACCCCGGAGCGGTGCTCCTGACCGGCGCCACCGGTTTCCTCGGCGCCTTTCTCCTCCGCGATCTCCTGGTCGAGACCGGCGCCCGGGTGTACTGCCTGGTGCGGGCGGGGAGCCTGGAGGAGGGGCGGACGAAGATCCTCGCCAACCTCGCGGCGCACCGGCTTGCGCTCCCCGCGGGAGACCGGGGGGGAGAGCGGATCGTCCCGGTCCTCGGCGACCTCGCCGAGCCGCGCTGGGGCCTCTCACCGGCCGGCTTCGCGGCCCTGGCGGCCGAGGTCGAAGCGATCTACCATGCCGGCGCCTGGGTCAACTTCACCTATCCCTACGCGGCGCTCAAGCCGGCCAACGTCGGGGGGACGGAGGAGGCCCTCCGTCTCGCCGCCGCCGGACGCCCCAAGCCGCTCCATTTCATCTCGTCGATCGCGGTGTTCGCCCCGGCCGACTTCGTCGACGGTGTCGGCCGGGAGGATGCCGGCCTGGCGCACCCGGAGGGGCTCCCCGGCGGTTATCCGCAAAGCAAGTGGGTGGCCGAGCGGCTCGTCCGCCTCGCCCGGGAGCGGGGGGTGCGGGCGACGATCCATCGCCCCGGCCTGATCGCCGGCGACTCGCGTTCCGGGATCGGCAACCCCAGGGACCTTCTCTGGGCCTTCCTCAAGGCGTGCCTCCAGATGGGCGCCGCGCCCGACCTCCCGTCCCTCTTCGATCCGCCGCCGGTCGACTTCGTCAGCCGCTCGATCGTCCACCTGTCGCTCCGGCGCGAGAGCCTCGACCGGGCCTTCCACTACGTCCACCCCGAGCCGCTCTCCTGGCGCGCGGTCTTCGACTTCGCCGCCTCTCTGGGCTATCCGGTGCGGCGGCTCTCTCCCGGCGCCTGGGACGAGGAGCTCCGGGAGGCCCTCTCCCGCCCCGCCGCCTTCTCGGAGAACGCCCTGGCCCCCTTCCGGCCCCTCCTCGCCGCGCCGAGCGCCGGCGCGGCGGACGGCCTGGCGCGGCAGGCGAGCGTCCGCTTCGACGCCCGCCACACCTGGGCCGGCCTGGCGGGCTCCGGGATCACCTGCCCGCCGCTCGACCGCGAGCGGCTGGGGATCTACTTCGCCCACCTGATCGCGAGCGGATTCCTGCCTCCGCCCCCCGTTCCCGCCGTCGATCTTGCCGCTCCGGGCCTCCCTGTCGGAGCGTGATAGAAAGAGGTTCGAGACACCCATGGGAAAGCTTCTCCAAGACCTGCGGTACAGCCT
>JAXDLD010000560.1:0-5407 GCA_034666805.1 Acidobacteriota bacterium | reverse complement strand
GAAAGACTTCCCCGACAAGCAGGCGAGGTACCGCTTCGTCGTCGTGGGCTCGGGGCAGAGCGGCGCGGAGCTCTTCTTCTACCTGGTCAACCACTACCCCAATGCCGAGGTCACGGCGGCGATCCGCCGCTACGCCTACAAGCCGGTCGACGACAGCGACTTCACCAACGAGATCTTCTTCCCGCAGATGGTCGACTACCTCTACGAGCTGCCGGACGAGAAGCGGCAGCTCGTCCTCGACCAGTGCAGGGACGTCAACTACGCGGTCGTCGACATGGCCCTGATCCGCCGCATCTACCGCTGCCTCTACCAGGAGAAGGTCGAGGGCAAGGAGCGCGCCCGCATCCGCCCGTTCCTCCACCTCACCGGGCTCGACGAGCGGCCGGAGAGCGTCGTCGCCAGCTTCGAGCACCTGATCGCGGAGCAGCCGCTCCAGATCGAGGCCGACGCCGTGGTGGTCGCGACCGGTTACAGCTGGAAGCGGGAGCACCCGCTCCTCGCGTCTCTCTCGCCCTACATCGCCCGCAGCTCGAAGGGCGCCTACAAGATGGAGCGCGACTACCGCCTGACGACCGAGCCGGGATTCCTGCCGCGGCTCTATCTCCAGGGGTTTGCCGAAGACACCCACGGCGCCAGCGAGCCCGTGCTCTCGCTCCTGCCCATCCGCGCCGGAGACATCGTCAAGTCGATTTCCGCCGCCACCACGCCGCAGGTGTTGCCGGAGCCGCCCGGGCAGGGCGAGGCGGCGGCAGTACCTACTTTTTAGCTCGCGTCGGAGGAGAAATGTTCATCCAGAGACTGGACCCGGAAAAGCAGGTCGACGCCTACAACACCCAGTGCCAGGTGCTCTATCCCTGGGAGGGAGTGGTGACCCCGCCGTTCGGCGCCGCCTGGGCGACCGTCAAGCCGGGCGAGAGCACCAAGCACCACGGCCACCAGGAGGGGGAGACGTTCTTCTTCGTCCGGGGGCAGGGCACGATGCGGATCGCCGACGAGACCCATGAGGTCCGGCCGGGCGACGTCTGCTTCCAGCCGCCGTTCAACCAGCACATCCTGACCAATACCTCGGAGACCGAGGAGCTGCTCTTCTTGACCGTCTGGTGGGAGGACTTGAAGCTCTGGCAGGGCAAGGAGGAGAAGGCGACGGCGCGGCCGGAGCGCACCCTGGTGACCGCCGCCCCGCCGACGCCCAACGGCGACCTCCACCTCGGGCATCTCTCGGGGCCCTACCTCGCGGGCGACATCCTCACCCGCTACCTGCGTCTGCGCGGGGTCGAGGCGCGCTACGCCTTTGGCACCGACGACAACCAGAGCTACGTCCAGTTCAAGGGGCAGCAGCTCGGGCTGGGAGCGGCGGAGGCGGCCGACAACTTCGCCGCCGACATCGCGGCGACCTTGAAGGCGGCGGAGATCGAGCTCGACCTCTTCTCCCGCCCCAATACGTCGCCGACCCACGTGCCGCTCGTCCAGGCCTTCTTCAAGCGCCTCCATGACGAGGGCAAGCTGGTCGAGAAGGTGGCCCCCTCGCCGTACTGCGAGACCTGCGAGCTCTACCTTTTCGAAGCCCACATCCGCGGCCGCTGCCCGCACTGCCGCTCGGTGACCGGCGGCAACTCCTGCGAGGACTGCGGGCGGCCCAACGACTGCGACCTGATCGACCCGGTGTGCACCCACTGCGGCGGCACCCCCGTAGAGCGGCCGTTCAAGCGGCTCTACTTCCCGCTCTCGCGCTACGAGAAGGAGATCCGGGAGTTCCACCTGAAGGTGGGCATGAACCCCAGCCTGCGCTCGCTCTGCGAGCAGATCCTGGACGCCGGCGCGCCGGACGTCGCCGTCACCCACATCGCCGACTGGGGCATCCCGGTGCCGGTCGCGGGCTACGAGGAGCAGACGATCTATGTCTGGTGCGAGATGGCGCCGCGCTATCTCTCCTACGCCCACGAGCTCAACCTGACCCTGGGCGGGGAGGGAGCGGACGCCGACTGGAGCCGCTTCTGGAAGTCGCCCGAGGCCTCTGTCGTGCAGTGCTTCGGCTTCGACAACGGCTTCTTCTACGGCATCCTGGTCCCCGCCCTGCTGCTCGCCTTCGACCCCGGGATCCGGCTGCCGGAGGCCTTCATCATGAACGAGTTCTACCGGCTGGACGGGCTCAAGTTCTCGACCAGCCGGCGGCATGCCATCTGGGGGCGCGAGATGGTCGCCGAGGTGCCGGCGGACGTCGTCCGTTTCTATCTCGCCTACAGCTGCCCGGAGACGGAGGGGACGAACTTCACCCGCGAGGAGCTGGCGGCGACGGTCGAGCGCGAGCTGGTCGGCGCCTGGCAGCCCTGGCTCTCCCGCCTGGGCGCCCGGATGGCGCGCGACTTCGGCGGCGACGTGCCGTCGACCGGCGACTGGCTGGAGGATCACCGCCGTTTCTACGGGCGGGTCGAGGAGCTCCTGGCCGAGGCCGCTAGCGGCTACGAGCCGCGCACCTTCTCGCCGCAGCAGGCGGTCCGCGCCGCTCTCGAGCTGGTGCGCTCTGCCCGCCGCTTCGGCCGGGCCGAGGAGAACTGGCATCGCGTGCCGGGACGCGGCGAGGAGCGGAGGACGGGGATCAGCCTGGAGCTCCTGGCGGTCAAGGCCCTGGCGCTCATCGTCGCCCCGATCATGCCTGAATTCGCGGCGCGCCTCTGGCGCGAGCTCGGCTACACGACGCCGCTCGCCGACTTTCGCTGGGAGGAGAGGCCGACCTGGGTGCCGGCCGGCCAGAGGGTGAGCCTGGGAGGCACGTACTTCGAGAGCGTGCCGGAAAAGCGGGGTAAATTGGCCGAGAGCCGTCAACCCGTGGCTTCATAGTTGACAGGAAAGTTCTAAATTGGAGCGTTTTTTGCCTTACGCTGCACCATATAGGTAGGCGCATTCGTCGCCGTCGCCTTTCGCGCCTTCCGGGCCCACCGCGGTCCGGTTTGAGTTGAACGCCTGAACTGATTGGAGCGAGAACCATGGAACAGCAGGACAGTAGCCTGAGCAAGAAAGACCAGCCTTCTTGGGGTTTCCAGCTGATCATCGACTGCTTCGGCTGCGATGAGGCGGCGTGCTGCGACCTCGAAAAGGGATACGAGTTCCTCGACAAGATCACCTTCCATCTCGGGATGACGAAGCAGACGCAGCCGTACATCTTCAAGACCTGCGAGACCACCTTCCCGGGCAAGCCGGGGTACAGCGGCTGGATCCCGATCATCGAGAGCGGCATCCAGGTCCACACCTCGGCCAACAACCGCTTCATCAGCATCGACGTTTACTCCTGCCGGCCGTTCGACGAGGCCGACGTCGTGGAGTTCGTCAAGAAGTGGTTCGAGCCCAAGGAGATCGACACCCACTTCTTCTACCGCGGCATGGACTATCGCAAGAAGTCCTTCCCCGAGCGGGCGCTGCTCGGGGCGGAGGCGAGCTCCGAAGCCAACAACGAGGTGGGCGTCGCGGTGGGTGCCAGGAAGTCGTAGACCGTCGTTCTCTCTCTCGCTCCGACCGCGGCGCCCGCTCGAAAAAGCGGGCGCCGCGGCTCCACCCCTCCCGATCGCGCCGCTCCCAGTCCCTCTATAGAGTCGGTCCCGCCGAGGCGTTCATCCGTGCCACCCGGAGGCGGATCCCCACGCCCAGGAAGGGCTGGGGTGGGAGCCAGGTGGGGACGGGCAGGGCCAGCATGTCGGCGAGCGGCTTCGACTCGGCGCCCAAGGCGAGGTCGGCGAGGAGCATCCCCGCCGTGGTCCCCATGGCGATCCCGCCGCCCGTGTAGCCGGCGGCGGTGAAGAGGTTCTCCTCGATCTCGCCGAAGCTGTGCCCGCGGTTGGGGGAGGCCCCCATCACTCCCGCCCAGGTGTGCTCGAAGGGGACCTCCGCCAGGGCGGGGAAGCGGGCGAGGAACGCCTTGCGATGGGCGGCCTTGGCCCGCCGCAGCACATCGTCGCCGACGCTAAGGTCGCGCCGGTAGTGGACCGAGTTGCGGATGAGGATTCGCTGGTCGCGGGTGCGGCGGACGGTCGAGCCCATGCTGTCCTCGGCGAGGAGTCCCCACTCGCGCTCGCCGCCGAGGGCCGCCTGCTCGGCGGCGGAGAGGGGGCGGGTGAGGCTGCCGAAGGTGACCAGGGGGAAGACGCGGTCGGCGAGCACGCCTAAGAGGGGCGAGTAGCCGTTGCCGGCGATGAAGAGCTTGGCCGCTTGGAGCTCCCCTGCCGCGGTGGTCAGCCGGAAGCCGCCGCCAGGGTCGCCGCCGCCGCTCGCGATCTGGAGCACCGGCGACTCCTCGTAGAGGGTGACGTTCGGCGGCAGGTGCGCGGCGAGCCCGCGCACCAGGGCGCCGGACTGGACGAGGACGCTCCCCGGCAGGCGGAGGCCGGTGCGGTAGAAGCGGGTGCCGGTGATCGCGAACAGGCCTTCGGGGTCGAGCTCCTGGTAGCGCTCGCCCATACGGTCGAGCCAGGTGCGGAGCATCGGCAGGTCGTGCGCCGCCGCTTCGCCCGCGGCGGCGTGAATCCACCCGGCCTCGTCCCAGTCGCAGTCGATCCCGTGCGTCCGCACCAGGTCACGGAGAGCCCCGATCCCCAGCCGCGAGAGGGCGATGTAGTCCCGGCTCGCCGCCTCCGGCATGCGGGCGATGAAGTGGGCGAGGTCGACGACGAAGCCGGAGCTCCGGCCCGAGGCGCCGAAGCCGGCGCGCTGGGCCTCGACGACGGCGATCCGCTGCTCCGGCCGGGCCTCGGCCAGGCGCCGGGCGATGGCGAGGCCCGTGAAACCGGCGCCGATCACCGCGCAATCGGCCCGTTCGGCACCGTTGAGCTGGCGAGCCGGGGGCGGCGCCGGGAGGGGGCTAAGCCAGCCGCAGCCCGCGTCGTCCTGCGGCAGGGTACGGATGCGCCGCCGCCGCCGCGCGGGGCGGACCGGGCCGTCGCTTAAGTTGGACCTTCGGGTGGGCAAGGACAGGCTCCTCTCTCTCTCGTGTCTGGCTACGCCCGCGGGCGGACGGCCAGTATATCGAGGGGGCGGGGCTCTGGGGAGTTGGGTGGGTATACCAGGATGAGATAGGATCGGGCCGAAGAGTGGTGCCGCGATGGCGATCAAGAAAGTCAAAGTCTCCAATTTCAAGAGCTTCGATGAGCTCGAGGTCGAGCTGCGGCCATTGAATGTCGTCGTGGGGGCGAACGCCTCGGGGAAATCCAACTTCATCGAGATCTTTCGATTTCTTCGAGACATCGTAGCCTTTGGGCTGGAGAATGCGGTTTCGATCCAGGGTGGCTTGGAGTACTTGAAGAACCTCCAGCTCGACCCGTCACGCCCTCTCGTCCTGGAGCTTGAATATGCAGACGATGAGTTTAGCTCTTTTCTTGAGACCTATCGACTCGTTCTGTCTGTCAACCGATCTGGGAAC
>JAXDLD010000559.1:0-12695 GCA_034666805.1 Acidobacteriota bacterium | reverse complement strand
CAGCTCTCCGCGCTGGAAGAGCAGGTCTCGGTCGGCAACCAGAGCCTCGCCCAGGCCGAGGCTCAGTTCCGCGGCGCCCGCGCGCTCGTCGCCCAGGCGCGCTCCGGGCTCTTCCCCACGGTGAGCGCGGGAGCAGGGGTGACCACCTCCCGCACCTCGCCGGGGGGGCGTGCCAATGTGTTGGGGAACACCGCGCAGGGCACGACGGCGACCGTGTACCAGGTGCCGATCGACCTCTCCTGGGAGATCGATCTGTGGGGGAGGGTCCGCCGCACGATCGAGGCGAACGTGGCGAGCGCCCAGGCGAGCGCCGCCGACGTCGAGAACCTGCGCCTCGTGCTCCAGGCGGAGCTGGCGGTCGATTACTTCGAGCTGCACGGCCTCGACGCCCAGAGGCAGCTCCTCGACCGGGTGGCCGCCGATTACCAGACGGCCCTTCAGGTCACGGTCAACCGCCACAACCAGGGGGTCGTCTCCGGGATCGACGTGGCCCAGGCGCAGACCCAGCTCGAAACGACCCGGGCGCAGGCGATCGACCTCGGCGTGTCGCGGGCCCAGTTCGAGCACGCGATCGCGATCCTCACGGGCAAGGCGCCCGCCGACCTGACCATCCCGCCGGCCCCGATCGCCGTGGCACCCCCGGCGATCCCGGTGGCCTTACCCGCCGATCTCCTGGAGCGCCGGCCCGACATCGCCGCCGCCGAGCGCCGGATGGCGGCGGCCAACGCCGAGATCGGGGTCGCCACGGCGGCGTACTATCCGAATTTGAGCCTTTCCGCCTCGGCCGGCTTCCAGAGCACGACCCTGGGCAAGCTTTTCTCCCTACCGAACCGTTTCTGGTCGATCGGGCCGTCGATCCTCGAAACGGTTTTCGACGCCGGGAGGCGCCGGGCGGTGACCGAGCAGGCGCGGGCGGCCTACGACGCCAACGTGGCCGCCTACCGGGAGACCGTGCTGACCTCCTTCCAGGCGGTGGAGGACAACCTGGCGGCGATCCGCATCCTGGCCGCCGAGTCCACCCAGCAGACCGCCGCCGTCGAAGCGGCGGAGCGCTCGCTGGCTCTCGCCCGCAACCGCTACACCGGCGGCATCACGAGCCAGCTCGAGGTCGTGACCGCCGAGAACACCGCCCTCGCCAACGAGCGCGCGGCGGTGGATCTGAAGACCCGCCAGATGACGGCGAGCGTCAACCTGGTCAAGGCGTTGGGGGGCGACTGGAGCACGGCGCAGTTGCCGGCGGCGGTCCCCTCGAAGTAGTGGCCGCGAAGGAAAATTACGCCGTTCGCTTGAGCGCCTACTCCCTCCTCCAATCCCAGTAATCCGACAGACTCCTACGACAACGCGCAGCAGCTGGCCACCTCTGCCGCGAAGCAGGCCTCGGCGTCATGGACCCAGGACGGTGTGGGCTGTGCGGTCAAGTACGAGTAGTGGTCCCGGAAGAGGGCGGCGGCGCCGGGCTGGCTCGTGAAGTAGTAGACCGTTGTCGCGAGATTCGGACGCACGTAGTAATGGAGGGTGGCGCCGTCCACGGTGGCACAGAAGGTGCCGTTGTCGTAGGGATCGGGGAAGGTATAGGAGTCGAGCTCGGCGACCGAGACGCCGGGCAGGGCGGCATATTCCGGGCGCACGCGGCGCATGTCGTACCGGCCGGGGAGGTGGAGGACGACGGCCGCGATGCTGTTGAGGCGCTCGGGCCGGGCCGAATACCACTGGTTGAGACAATCCCAGGCGTGGTAGGTGCCGGCCTGGATCTGGGCGTAGGCGGCCGGCTGGAAGCTCAGGATGAGCGTGCTGGTGCCGATCCGCGGCAGGAACCCGACGTTCGCGAGGTCCGGCGCCTGGGCGCGGATCGCCCCCATGTCCGCGCGCACCCGGTCGTAGAGCCAGGGCCAGGCCGTAAGGCCGCCTCCGAGGACGAGCGCCAGCCGCTCGGCGGAGACGTCGGCGCGCGGGGTGGCGGCGACCTCGGCCGCCGTCCCCTGGCCGCAGGCGTGCGGCGTGGCGTCGGGGCAGTCGGCGAAGGCGCCCGTATCCTGCACCGGGATGAACGCCTGCCTCTGGGCGTTGGTGTAGGTCTCGACCTTCCCGGTGGCGAAGTCGGTCACCGCGACCTGGACCTCCACGTTCGTGAGGCCGGCGGCGAACACCCAGAAGCGCCCGAAGGGCGTGCAGGCGTTCAGGACCTTGACGAGCAGCTCGACGTTGCCAGGGGCGAAGAACCAGAAGGCACCGGTGTCCGCGGTCAGCGGGATGGCATGCCCGACCCCGCTCCCTCCGTCGGCCGTCCGCCAGGTCGCGACGACCTGGAACCGGTTCCCCGAGAGCCGCAGGTCGTCCCCGCCGCCGAGCGGCACGGCGGCCTGGAGCTCCTTCACCCCGAGGAAGATCCCGAGCGCCAAAAGCAGTAGCCACCGGCCCAACGTCCCTCTTCGCGCCATCCTCGCTCTCCTTTCGCGGATCTACGTTAATGCTCTGGCAGCATAGAAAGCGGGAGAGGGAATGTCAAGGAGGGACCAGGGAAGCCGTGGGAACGGGATCGCTCTGTAACATTTGCTGGAGAATCGACACTAACCAGTTGAGAGCCGATTCGGGCAGGCTTACAAGGAGAACGCCATGGCGCCGCCGCTGACGACCGAAAAGACCACCTTCACCCGTGACGTGCTGGGGCGCTACCTCGCCAACACCTGGGAGGAGGCGGTCCAGAGCGCCAGCACCCGTCCGTTCGACATCGTGATCGTGGGCGGCGGCTCCTTCGGCTCGGTGCTCGCCCAGAGCCTCTTCTACCGTGACGCCCAGGCGAAGAAGCACCGTATCCTGGTCCTGGAGGCGGGTCTCCTCGGGGCCCCCGAGCACGTCCAGAACCTGCCGGTGCTCGGCCTCGGGGTACCGGCGGCGACCAGCATCGCCGAACTGCGTTCGCGCGGCCAGGACCGCCAGCCCCAGCAGGAGCTCTGGGGGCTGCCCTGGCACTCCGCCACCCGCTTCCCCGGCCTCGCCTACTGCCTGGGCGGGCGCTCGATCTACTTCGGCGGCTGGTCGCCGCGGCTCCTCCCGGCGGAGACCGCGGACTGGCCGGCCGCGGTCCTCGCCGATCTCAACGGCCGGTTCTTCGACGAGGCCGCCGAGCAGATCGGCACCAACCAGACCAACGACTTCATCTTCGGCCCCCTCCATACCGCTCTGCGCCAGCAGCTGCTCGACGGCATCCAGGGCGGCCAGGTTTCCAGCACCGTGCCGCTCTCTGAGCTGCCGCTCCACCTGGACGAGGTGGCGGCGGGGGAGGAGGACCTCTCCCGGCTGGAGGCGCCGCTCGCGGTCGAGACCCGTACCCGTCCCGGATGTTTCCCCATCAACAAGTTCAGCGCCCTCCCCCTGCTCCTCAAGGCGACCCGGGTGGCCCAGGGGGAGTCGGGGGGCGACGACGCCAAGAAACGGCTCATGGTGGTGCCCGACGTCCACGTCACCCGGCTGGTGACGGAGGGGGGCCGGGTGACCCGGATCGAGACCCAGCGCGGCGCGCTCGCCCTGCCGGAGGGCGGCGTCGTGGTCCTCGCCGCGGCGACGATCGAGAGCGCGCGCCTGGCGCTCCTCTCCTTTCCGGAGGTGCCCAACTACGACCGGATCGGCAAGAACCTCCTCGCGCACCTGCGCTCGAACCTGACGATCCGCATCCCCCGCACCGCGATCGCCGGGCTCGCGCCCGCGGTCCACGAGCTCGCCGCCTCGGCGCTCTTCGTCAAGGGGCGCCACACCTACGGCGACGGCAAGGTGGGCCACTTCCACCTGCAGATCACCGCCGCCGGTCTGGACAGCGTGGGGTCCGACTCCGAGGCCGAGCTGTTCAAGAAGATCCCCGACATCGACACCTTCGACAAGTTCCTCCATGCCACCGACACCCACGTGGTCCTGACCCTCCGCGGCATCGGCGAGATGGAGCCCCAGAACCCCGCAAGCTCGGTGCGCCTCGACCCCGAGCCGGACGAATTCGGGGTGCCGCGCGCCTTCGTCTCGCTCGCTCCCAGCGCCAAGGACCGGGAGCTCTGGGACGCCATGGACCAGACCGCGGACGACGCGGCCTTGGTCTTCGCCGGGGCGGAGGCCTACGAGGTGCAGACGGGCGCCGGGTTCGTGCCGGTCGCCGCCGGGCAGCCGCCGCTCTCCGTCCTGGGCTTCGGCCCGCGCCGGGACGGCCTGGGCACGACCCACCACGAGGCGGGGACCCTCGCCATGGGCGAGGACCCCACCCGCTCGGTCACCGACGCCGACGGCCGCTTCCATCACGTGGCCAACGCCTACGCCCTCTGCCCCGGTCTCTTCCCGTCGACCGGCTCGCCCAACCCCATGCTGACCGGGGTCGCCCTGGCGCGGCGGATGGCCGTACATCTCACCTCGCCGTCGCCGGTGTTCGCCCCGGGCGGCGGCTTCACCGCCCTCTTCGACGGGGTCGACGTCAGCAAGTGGCGGATGGCCGGCGAGGGCCGCTTTCTCGCCGCGGGGGGGATTCTGGAGGCGGTGCCGGGCAACGGGCTCGGCCTCTTCTGGCACACGGTGCCGACGCCGGGCGACTTCACCCTGATCCTCGACTGGATGCGCACCCGCGAGGACGACAACTCGGGCGTCTTCCTGCGCTTCCCGAACCCCGACGGCAGGGGCTACCAGAACACCGCCTGGGTTGGCGTCCACTACGGGTTCGAGGTCCAGATCGACGAGCGGGCCCAGCCGGACGGCGCCCCCGAGCACCGGACCGGGGCGATCTACGGCCAGCCCGGCCAGACGTTGACCCCGCGCCCCGCCCTGCCGCCCGGGCAGTGGAACACCTTCGAGATCCAGGTGGCGGGGCAGACCTACACGGTCCTCTTGAACGGGGAGCCGGTCAGCGCCTACACCTTCGTCCCGGGCTCGGACCCCGACCCCGAGCGCGGGCTGCCGAGCGCGTCCGGCTCTCCCCGTTTCGTGGGCCTCCAGGCGCACACCGGGCGGGTGCGCTTCCGGAACATCCGGATTGCGGGGTAAACGCGCTACGATCGCGGCGTTCCCACGGAGGAGAGGAGACGAATGTCCAGCCCCCGAGCCGCCCTGCGCCTGATCCCGCTCGCCATCCTGATCTCTGGCATCGCCGCCGCCGCGACTCCCGCGACCGCCGCCGGTCCCCGTCCCCTGGAGCTGGCGGTCGACGCCACCGACGCCCCGCGGGGGATCTTCCACTCCCGGATGGTGATCCCCGCCGCCCCCGGCCCGCTCACCCTGGCCTACCCGCAGTGGGTGCAGGGCGAGCACGCGCCGAGCGGTCCGATCATGCAGGTGGCTGGCTTCACAGTGTCCGCGGCTGGCAAGGCCCTTCCTTGGCGCCGCGATCCCCAGGACATGTTCCTCGTCAAAGTGGAGGTGCCGGCCGGGGCGCGGGAGGTGGAGGTAACCCTCGACTACCTCTCGCCTGCCGAGAGCTTCGGCTTGAACGGCTACGGGGAGACCGCGAACGCCACCCCGCATCTCCTGATCGTTGACTGGCACGACCTCCTGGTCTACCCGCTGGGCGCGAACGCCACGGAGATTCCGGTGCGCGCCACCCTCCGCCTGCCCGCCGGCTGGCAGCACGACACGGCGCTCCCCCTGGAGAAGACGGCGGGGGGAAGGGCGAAGGACGGCACGCTCGACTTCGCCCCGACGACCCTCTACACCCTGATCGACTCGCCGGTCCTCGCGGGCGACCTCTTCCGGACGATCGACCTCGGCCCCCCGGAGGCGCCGGTCCTCCTCAGCATCGCCGCCGACCGCGCCTCCGCACTCGCCGTGCCCGAGGCGCGGCTCGCCGCCTACAGGCGGGTGCCGGCGGAGGCCCTGGCGCTCTTCGGTGCCCGGCACTACCGCGCCTACCACTGGCTCCTCGCCCTCTCCGACGCGATCGACAACAACGGCCTCGAGCATCACGAGTCGAGCGACGACCGCGGCAAGGTCGAATTCTTCACCGACGAGGCCCTCCTCCTGCGCTGGGGCACGCTCCTGCCGCACGAGTACGTCCACTCCTGGAACGGCAAGTACCGCCGGCCGGCCGGTCTCGCCACCCGCGATCCCAATCAGGCGCTGGCGACCGAGCTCCTTTGGGTCTACGAGGGGCTCACCCGCTATCTCGGCGACTTCCTCCTGACGACGCGGAGCGGCATCCGCACGGCCGCTGAGGCCCGCGAGTATGCCGCCTACGTGGCCGCCAACCAGGACCGGAACCGTCCCGGCCGGCGCTGGCGGCCGCTCGCCGACACCGCGGTCTCGGTCCAGAGCCTCTCCGGGGTGCCCACCTCCTGGACCGCCTACCGCCGGGCGCTCGACTACTACGACGAGTCGATGCTCATCTGGCTGGAGGCCGACACCACGCTCCGCGAGAAGACCGGCGGCACCAAGTCGCTCGACGACTTCTGCCGCGCCTTCTACGGCCCGCCCTCGTCCGCGCCGGCCGTCGTGCCCTATACAGCAGACGACGTCTATGCCGCCCTGGGCAAGCTGGTTCCCTACGACTGGCGGGGCTTCTTCGCCGAGCGGGTCTACGCCGTGGCGCCCCACGCCCCGTTGGGTGGTTTCGAGGCCGCGGGCTGGAAGCTCGTCTACACGGATCAGCCGAACGGTTACCAGAAGCAGCGCGCCAAGAGCTCGAAACAGGTCGACGAGAGCTTCTCTTTAGGGATCTGGATCAAGGACGACGGCACGGTCGCCGACGTCGTCGTCGGCTCGCCCGCCTGGGAAGCGGGGATGGGACCGGGAATGAAGATCGTCGCCGTGGACGGCCGGACCTGGACCTCCGAAGTGCTGCCCGAGGAGGTGCGGGCGGCGAAGACCGGCACCGCGCCCATCGAGATTACGGCGGCGATGGGGGAGACGGTCAAGACGTTCCGGGTGAAGTACCACGAGGGGGAGAAGTATCCGCACCTGGAGCGGGTGGAGGGGCGGGCGGATCTGCTGGCGGCGATCCTGGCGCCGAAGGGGCGGTAGAGGGGCCGGAGGGCGAGCTCCGCGAGCCGGAATCAGGTCGCCGAGATCTGCAGCTCTTCGAGCTTTTCGAAGTGGGCATCGTTGTGGATGAGCCCGAGCCCGTGATGTGCTGCGCAGGCGGCGATCAAGAGGTCAGTGGCCGGCACCGTCAGGCCCTTGCCGCGCGCGGACTGAGCAAGCGCACGGGCGAGGTCCCAAACCTCGGGCGTGGTGGGAACGGTCACGAGGTTCTCTTCCATCTCACGGATGACACGTTGCTCGCTGGCGCCCCGGGCGCCGTTCCACAACTCGACCCGTACCAGGTCACAGAGGACCGCCCGGTCCTCGGTTGTGACGTCACTGACTCGGGAGCGGATCGCCGGCTGGCCGCTCGGCCGGAGCGTCTCGATCCAAGCAGAGGTGTCGATCAGGAACCGCCGGCTCTCGCTCAAGGCTCCTCCCTCATCTGCCGTAGCTCCCCTGGAGTCATGAAGCCTTCCAAGGTTCCGAACTTCTCTGCCAGGCTTTGGAGCCGCCGCCTGCGGTTGAGCTCGGAGAGGGCGATCACCACGGCTTCGCGCTTCGTCTTGGCGCCGGTGTGCCGGATTGCTTCCTCTAGAGCTTCTTCCGGAATATCCACGGTCGTCTTCATGACATCTAGTCTACGCACCGCAGGATGGCAGAGCAAGCAGGCAGTGGAAGCCTGAGGGGTTCTGGTGGCCCCAAGAGACCTGATATAGGATCGACGGCCAGGCCAGCATCACTCTACGAACGTCAAGGAGGAGATCGTCATGAAGAAGAAGCAGAACCGGAAGGTGAAGCGTCTGGAGCTCAACCGCGAGACCGTCGTCCGGCTGAGCAACGACGACGTCAAGAAGGCCAAAGGACAGGGCATCGACGACTGCACGGGTTGCCCCTCGGGCTGCGGGATCTTCGTCGCTCTCGCCGCCGAATAGCCCCTTGTTCCGTGGCTTGGAAACGGCGGGAGAGGTCGCCTTTCCCGCCGCTCTTGTATGAACCGAACCCTTCTCATCACCGGCGGCAGCCGCGGCATCGGCGCGGCGACCGCGCGCTTGGCGGCGGAGCGCGGCTACGCCGTTTGCGTCAACTATCGAAACAACCGGGAGGCGGCCGAGGCGGTCGTCGCCGACGTCGAAGGCGCCGGGGCGCGGGCCCTCGCCGTGGCGGCGGACGTGTCGGTCGAGGCCGACGTCGTCCGCCTGTTCACGACCGTCGACGCGGAGCTTGGACCGTTGACCGCACTGGTCAACAACGCCGGTATCCTGGAACGGCAGATGCGGGTCGAGGAGATGGACGCGGCGCGGCTCGCGCGCGTTTTCGCCACCAACGTCACCGGCCCCTTCCTCTGCGCCCGGGAGGCGGTCCGGCGGATGTCCACCCGGCATGGAGGGACGGGCGGGGCGATCGTCAACGTCTCCTCGGGGGCCGCCCGGCTCGGCTCTCCCGGCGAGTACGTCGACTACGCGGCCTCGAAGGGCGCGATCGACACCTTCACCCTGGGCCTGGCGCGCGAGGTGGCGGAGGAGGGCATCCGGGTCAACGCCGTGCGCCCGGGCTTCATCTACACCGAGATCCATGCGAGCGGCGGCGAGCCGGGGCGGGTGGACCGATTGAAGGACCTCGTGCCGATGAAGCGGGGCGGCCAGGCGATCGAGGTGGCGAAGGCCATTCTCTGGCTCCTCTCGGAGGAAGCCTCCTACACCACGGGCGCCATCCTCGACGTCACCGGGGGGAAGTAGGCGCGGACCTGCGCTCGGGCACTACCGAGGCCTTCCGATCGGTTGCGGACCCATTCGGGATCCCGGGAGCTCCAGAAAACGGCCCGGCGGCGGGCGCACCCGCCGCCGGTTGAGGTGTGCTCTCTAGAACCCGAACGGCCGCGTCATGCGAACCCGGCGGATCGACTCGATGTCGCCCGAGAAGGCGGCGCGGGGGAGGGTCCGGCCGCGGTCGTCGAGCGGGGTCATGGGGAGGAACTGCGGGGCCCGGCGGGCGCGGATCGTCTGCTCGAAGGCGTAGGCGATCTTGATCAGCTTGGCCTCGCTGTAGGCGCGGCCGAAGATGCTGACGCCCACCGGCAGGCTGTAGACCGAGCCGGCGGGGACGTTGATGTTGGGATAGCCCGCCACCGCCGCCGGAGTCGAGCTGGCGCCTAGGAAGTGGTCGCCGTTGATCAAGTCGGTCGTCCAGGCGGGCGAGCCGGTCAAGGTCAGGAGGGCGTCCAGCTTGTTCGCGTTCATGACCGCGTCGATCCCCTGGTCGCGGGCCAGCTTGTGCGCCTGGATGATCGAGGCGTTGTAGTCCGCGGTGCTCACCGGGTCGGACTCGGCGAGCTCCAGGAGCTCCTGGCCGAAGAACTGCAGCTCCTCGTTGGCGTGCGCCTTGTTGAAGGCGATGATGTCGGCCAGGGTCTTGACCGGCAGCCCCTTGCGGGTCGCCAAATAAGCGTTCAGGTCGCGCTTGAAGTCGTAGAGCAGGATGTTGGTCTCGGAGGGGTCGGTGTTCAAGTCGTTGGCCGACGGCAGGTCGGCGGGATCGATCACCACCGCTCCGGCCGACTTGAGCGCCGCGATCGCCTCCTCTAAGACGGCGTCGCCCTCCGGGCTGTAGCCGGTGTAGACCATGCGCGGGATGCCGATGCGGGCGCCGCGCAGGCCGTTGGGATCTAAGAACTGGGTGTAGTCGGTCGAGAACTTGCCGGCGGAGCTCGCGGTCGCCGGGTCGCGCGAGTCGACCCCCACCAGGGCGGAGAGGATGGCCGCCGCGTCGGCGACGGTGCGGGCGTGGGGGCCGACGACGTCCTGGTTGTGCGAGATGGGGACGACCCCCGCGCGGCTGGTCAGCCCCAGGGTCGGCTTGATGCCGACGACGCCGTTGGCGCTCGCCGGGCAGACGATCGAGCCGTCGGTCTCGGTGCCTAAGCCGCCGGCGCAGAAGTTGGCCGCCGCCGAGGCGCCCGAGCCGGAGCTCGAGCCGCAGGGGTTGCGGTCGAGGGCATAGGGGTTGTTGGTCTGGCCGCCGACCCCGCTCCAGCCGGAGGACGACTGGAAGCCGCGGAAGTTGGCGAATTCGGAGAGGTTGGTCTTGCCGAGGATGACGGCGCCGGCCGCCCGGAGCCGGGCGGCGACCGTGGCGTCCTGGGTGGCCGGAGCGCCGATCAGGGCGAGCGAGCCCGCGCTCGTCTGCATCTTGTCCCCGGTGTCGATGTTGGCCTTGAGCATCAGGGGGATGCCGTGGAGCGGCCCGCGCGGGCCCTTGGCGCGGCGCTCGCGGTCGAGCGCCATGGCGATCGCCCGGGCGTCGGGGTTGATCTCGATCACCGAGTTGACCCGCGGCCCCCGCTTGTCGAGGTCGTGGATGCGCGCCAGGTAGTACTCGACCAGGTCGATCGAGCGCAGCTGGCCCTTGGCCATCATGGACTGGAGCTGGGCGATGGTCGCCTCGTTGAGCTGGCGCGGCCCGGGGTCCGCGGCGTGCGCGGCGGCGGGGGAGAAGAGCGCCGTTCCGGCGGCGGTGGCCCCGGCGGCGGCGGTGGCGGCAGTGGCGCCGGCGATGGCGCCGAGGCGGAGGAAGCCGCGGCGGCTCACCTCCCCGGGGGTGCCGGGTGTGTCTGGGGAATCGGGAGCATCGGGAGTCTGGAGATCTTCTTCTCTACGATCGTGCGACATGAGCTGTCCTCCTATGGCGTGGCCGGTGAGAGACAGGTGAGCTCACTCCGCCAGCGGAGTCCGGAGCGGACGGCCGTGACGGGTGGGAATCGCTTTTGGGTTGGAGGTACATCGAGAGATCGCGGGAATGCTAGCACAGGGCCGACTCGTCGCGACGTACAATCGGGGGTATGGAACCGCTCCACGCCGCCGACCTGATGATCGCCAACCCGTTCATGCTTTCGGCCCTGACCCCGATCGAGGAGGCCAAGCTGCAGCTGAACGCCCGGCGGATCAACGCCGCCCCGGTCACCGGGATCGGCGGCGATTCCGAGCGGGGTGAGCGGGGTGAAGGGAGCGAGCGCGGGGAGGGGGAGGGGAGGGTGGTGGGGGCGGTGACCCGGCAGATCCTGGACGGGGCGCTCCAGCACGGCCTGGGGGACCGGCCGGTCGAGATCGTCATGGAGCAGGACCTGGGCTGGATCGCCCCCCAGGCGCCGGCCGAGGAGGTCGGCGAGCGCATGCTCTCCCGCCACCCGCGCTTCATCCTCGTGGGGGACGCCCGGGAGGGGAGGCCCCTGGGGATCATCACCCGGATGCAGGTGCTGCGCTACCTCCAGGGGAAGGTCGGAGCGCTGGAGTCGCGGATCGATCGCCGCGCCGCCCGCCAGGGCGAGAGCCACGAACCGGTCGGCGATCTCCTGAAGCGTCTGCCCACCCTGGTGCTGTCGCGGATCGAGCGCATCGCCTCTGTCTCCCGCCGGCACGGTCAGCCGGTCTACGTCGTGGGCGGTTTCGTCCGCGACCTCCTCCTGGGGCGGGAGAACCGCGACCTCGACCTGGTCGCCCTGGGGGACGGACCGCACTTCGCCCGCCTTCTCGCCGAGGAGCTCGGCGGGACGGTCAAGGTCCACCCGGCCTTCCTGACCGCCGTCGTGACCGACCCCGACGGCCTGGAGATCGACGTGGTGACGGCCCGGAGCGAGTTCTACCGCGCCCCGGCGGCCCTCCCCGAGGTGCAGACCTCGGCTCTCCGGCAGGACCTCTACCGGCGCGACTTCACGGTCAACACCCTGGCCCTCTGCCTGGGGCCGGAGGAGGCGCCGGAGCTGGTCGACTACTTCGGCGGCCGGCAGGACCTCCACGACCGCATCCTCCGGGTGCTCCACAGCCTCTCTTTCCTCGACGATCCCACCCGCGCCCTCCGCGCGGTGCGCCTGGAGCTCCGCCTGGGTTTCCGGATCGCGCCCGAGACCGCGCGGCTGATCGCGGTGGCGCTCTCCGAGGGGGCCTTCGACCGGCTCTCCGGCTCGCGCCTGCGGGACGAGCTGGCCCTGCTCCTGGGGGAGACCGGGCTCGCGGTCCGCGGCATCGAGCGCCTCGGCGAGCTCGGGCTCCTCGCCGTGCTCCACCCCGGCCTGGTCCTCGACGAGGGAGCCCGCGAGCGCCTGCGGCAGACCCGCGCCGCCCTCGACTGGTACCGGATGGAGGGCTTGAGCCAGCCGCCGGTCGCCGGCTGGCGGCTGCTGCTCATGGCCCTGGCCCAGGACCTGCCCGAGGCCGAGCGCGCGGCTCTCGCCGACCGGCTGCTTCTGGCCGGGGAGGACCGCCGGCTCCTGACCGGCTTCCCGGCCCGCCTCGGCGCCGCCAGGCGGGTCTTGCGGCGGGGGAGCCTCGCCCCGCACGAGGCCGAGGAGGCCCTGGCGCCGCTGGCGGGGGAGGAGCTGCTGCTCCTGATGGCGGCGGAGGACGAGGCCTGCCGGGCCTGGGTACGGCGGGACCTGACCGCCTTCCGCGGCCTCACTCTCGCCATCCGCGGCGCCGACCTGGTGACGGCGGGGGTGCCGCCGGGGCCGCGGATCGGCAAGGCCCTCTCGGCCACCCGCCGCGCCCGCCTGGACGGCCGGATCGAGGCCGAGGGCGAGCTCGCCTTCGCCTTGGCGACCCTGGGGGAGGGAGCCTGATGCGCGGCTTCGCGCTCTTCTTTCTTGCCGTCGCGACCGCCACCGCCGCCAGCGCTGCCGGCACCGTTCGGGACGAGCGCTCGGTCCAGGTCTTCGACTACCA
>JAXDLD010000558.1:0-4039 GCA_034666805.1 Acidobacteriota bacterium | reverse complement strand
TGGGCCCGGGTTGCGGCACGGCGAAAGCGGTCGAGGTAGTCGGCCATCGTGCCGTTGTTGCTCGTGGCGAAGTCCACCCCGTCTGCGTTGACGATCATCTGGGTGACCTCTGGGAGGTTCGTAAACTGGAGCTCCAGGACCATACCCCATGCTTCCAACGCGGCCAGTTGGTCGAGGATCGGCGCCAGGTCCGAGAGGCGGTAGGTTCCGCTCAGCGCCTCGGCTTTCTCGACCGCCGCTGTCGAGGCCAGCCGTGCTGGATGTTTCGTCACCTCCTTAGGTCGCGATGGTCCTTTCGGCACCTCCTTCCGTCGCCGTTCGGCGATCAGGTAGACGAAGCATCCCACGACTCCCATGAGGACGACGAGGTAGAACAGCAACTCCAGGGTTGCCGCCATAGTGTCTCCCTTCACGTAGGCGCGCCTGTCGGCGAGGCGCCGCCCCGCACGACAGACCTCGGAGAGCGCCACCGCGACCGCCCGGCCCCTCTTCACGCGCAGGCCGATGGAGACCGCGGCCCTCGCGGCTCAGAGGTCCGATCGGGCGCCTAAATTCGGGGCTGCGGGCGCCCCACCCGACCAGATGGGCCTCAGGATCCAATGGAGGCCGCGGATCACGTAGAACGGTATGGCCCCGAGGATGGTCGCTATGCACAGGGAGAAAAACCAGTTCGCCGAGCCGCCACCCGCGACGTGCGCGAACCCGGCCATCACCCAGAGCCCGACGAGGAAACCGATCCCACCGAGAACGATGCTGAGGCGTTTGAAGACGAGGTCGAATCTTTCGCCGCGTTCCATCGTTTCCCTCCCGATCTTTCCAAGATCGCTGATGAACTCTAAGATCCTATCGCACCTTCACCGGCCCCCGCCTGTCCCGCAGTTCAACAGGGGAGGCGTCTTCGGCAAGCGTGGACCCGGCCTAGATAGCCGCGTTCAGCAGGTTCACTCCCGTGCCGCGATCTCCCGCCCGATCTCGTCGAAGAGCTGGGGCGGCGCGGCGATCAGGCGGGTCAAGAGGGGCTCGGGGCGGTTGAATCGCTCCTCCTCGGGGCTGCCGGCTGAGATCCGGCCGCCGGCGGCGAGCACGAGGGCGACCCCCGCCGCCACGTCCCACTCGTGCTTGGGGACCAGAGTCCAAGTGGCGTCGGAGAGCCCGCCCGCCACCCGCGCCAGCTTGTAGGCGACCGACCCCATGGCGATCACCTTAAACGGGCTCTCCTTCCACATCTCCCACTGTCCGCGCTTGACCTCGCTCCGGCTGGCGAGGACCGAGGAGCCGGCGAGCTGGGGCCGCTCGCTCATCCGGACCGGGAGGCCGTTCAAGGTGACCCCGTGGCCGCGGGCCCCGAGGAAGGTCTCGCCCGTCGCCGGGTTGCAGATGCCCCCGGCGACCGCCTCGCCATCCTCCACGAGGCCGACCGAGACCGACCACTCCGGCAATCCCAGGACGAACTCACGGGTGCCGTCCAAGGGGTCGACCACCCACACCCGGCGCTTGTCCAGGCGGGAGCGGTCGTCGTGGGTCTCCTCCGAGAGCCAGCCCTCGCCCTCGCGTGGCAGGATGCGCTTCAAGACCGAGTCGACCAGGGTGTCGGCCTCGGTCACCGGGTCGTCGCCGCTCTTCGTCCGCGACTCGACCTCGCCGGGGGTGAAGCGGGTGAGGACCTGGCGCGCTTCCCCCAGGGCCGCGGCGATGCGCGCCAGCTCGTCGTCGTAGGACATGATTTACCCCTGCGCCGCCATGCTGGCGCCGATGTAGCCTTCGCGCTCGAGGAAGAGGATGATCTCCTGCGCCGCTTCCTCCTGGGAGAGGACGGCGGTGTCGATCACGAGGTCGGCGTCCGCCGGCACCTCGTAGGGGTCGGAGATACCGGTGAACTCCTTCAGGATGCCGGCCCGCGCCTTGGCGTAGAGCCCCTTCCGGTCGCGCTCCTCGCAGGTCGCGATCGGGGTGGCCACGTGGACGAGGACGAAGCCGCCGCCCGGCTCGATCGTCCCCCGCACCTCTTTGCGCACGCTGTCGTAGGGCGCGATGGGAGCGCAGATGGCGATGCCGCCGTTCTTGGTGATCTCGGAGGCGACGTAGCCGATCCGCCGGATGTTGATGTCTCGGTGCTCCTTGGAGAAGTTGAGCTCGGAGGAGAGGTTCTTGCGCACCATGTCGCCGTCCAGGAGCGTCACCGGCCGGCCGCCGGCCTCCATGAACTTGACGAGGAGGACCGAGGCGATGGTCGACTTGCCGGCTCCCGAGAGGCCGGTCAGGAAGACCGTGAAGCCCTGCTGGTGGCGCGGCGGGTGGGTGCGGCGGAGCTCGACGGCGACCTCCGGGAAGGTGAACCAGCCGGGCAGGTCGCGGCCCTCGGCCAGCCGCTGGCGCAGCTCGGTGCCCGAGATGTCCAGGGTCCGCTTGCCCTCCGGCACCTCGTCGACGGGGAAGTAGGTGTCCATGTCCTCGACGTAGACGAGCTGCTTGAAGGGCACCATCTTGACCCCCAGCTCCGGCTCGACCGAGCGCAGCAGCTCCTGGGCGTCGTAGGGGCCATAGAAGGGCTTCCCCTGGGAGTCGTTGCCCGGGCCGGCGTGGTCTCTGCCGACGATGAAGTGGGTGCAGCCGTGGTTTTTCCGGATGATGGCGTGGAGCACGGCCTCGCGCGGGCCGCCCATCCGCATGGCGAGCCCGAGGAGGGCGAGCTTCGCCGTGTGCTGCGGGAAGCGGGGGAGGACCGCCTGGTAGCAGCGCACCCGGGTGTAGTGGTCGAGGTCGCCCGGCTTGGTCATCCCCACGGTCGGGTGGATGAGGAGGTTGGCCTGCGCCTCCTTGGCGGCCCGGAGCGTGAGCTCGCAGTGGGCGCGGTGCATGGGGTTCCGGGTCTGGAAGGCCACTACCCGCCGCCAGCCCTCGCGGGCGAACTCGGCGCGGAGCTCGGCCGGGGTCTGGCGGAGGGAGCGGAAGTCGTAGTGGACGGGGAGCTGCACGCCTTCGAGGCGCCCGGCGACGGCGACCGGCTGGGTCCGCTTCAGAAGATGGGCGACGCCGGGGTGCTTCTCGTCCGTGGTGCCGAAGACCGCCTGGGCGCTGGCCGCCAAGTCCGGTTCCCACATCTCCTCGACGTGGAGGGCGGCGAGCATCACCCCCTCGGGATCGCGGAGCGCGAGGACGCTCTTCCCGGCCGTGAGCTTGCCGGCAAGCTCGCGCGGGATGTCCAAGGTGATGGGGATCGGCCACAGAGTGCCGTCGGCCAGGCGCATGTCGGCGCAGACCGCGTCGTGGTCGGCGCGGCCGAGGAAGCCGGTCAAGGGCGAGAAGCTGCCGTTCAAGAGGAGCTCCAGGTCGCAGAACTGGCGCGGGGAGAGGTCCCAGGACGGCCAGTCGCGGGAGGCGGCCTTGAGCTCGGCCCCGCGCTCGGGAGAGGCGATGAGGTTGACGAGGGTGCCGCCGTGGGGCTCGATCAGGTGGTCGGCGGCGCCCTTCTTGGAGCTCTCCGGCTCGGGGGTGGGGAACTGCAGGGTCTTCGTCATGGCGCGGAGCTTTCCTATGGATTGGGCAGAGAAGAGGCCGTCGGGCCGAACGTCTCGCTGGGTTTATTGGTACAAACGGGGTACGAATGGTGCGCGGCGACGGATGTCCGTCCACCCGTTATCAAGGTGCACGCTGCTGGCTTTTGCGGGACTGCCGGGGCGCTTTGGGACCTTCTAGGCCTGGGGGCCAGGCTGCCGAATCTCGGCCCGGCCTTCCAGGATCCGGACGCGGCCGTCCAGATTCTTGAGAAAGGGCTCGATCCCTACCTTGATCTGGCCGGGAAGGAGCGTGACCTCTTTCTGAATTCGATCCAGCCTTTCGTTCAATCCGCCGAACCCTTCGGCGAGCAACTCGATGTTACTGCGGAGCCCCTCGACCAGGACGAGAGTGTGCCGGGCGGTCTCGTCCACCTGCTGGAAACGATCGGCGGTCTCTTGGCGAAACTCGGCTGCCTCGGCGTGCACCGCCGCGAACTGCTTGGCTGTCTGCTCCGCGCTCTCACGAAAGCGCTGGTCGAGGT
>JAXDLD010000557.1:0-5994 GCA_034666805.1 Acidobacteriota bacterium | reverse complement strand
ACCCAGGTGATCCGCGCCGCCGTGCGCCTCGGCCTCCCCGATCTCCTGGAGGAGGGACCGCGGACCGCGGCCGAGCTGGCGGCGGCGACGGGGGCCGATCCCGACGCCCTCCATCGCACCCTGCGCGGCGCGGTCGTCGTCGGGCTCTTCGACCTCGGCCGGGATGGGCGCTTCCGCAACAACCGGCTCTCCCGCGCCCTCCGCGCCGGGGCGCCGGGATCGCTCCGCAATTACGCTCTTTACTTCGGCTCGGCCTCGAACGTCCACGCCTGGGCCGACTTCGACCGCACTCTCCTCTCCGGCGGCAACGCCTTCGAGCGGGTGCACGGGGCGACGATCTGGGACTGGTTCGACGCCCATCCGGACGAGCGCGAGACCTTCGCCGGGGCCATGGGGGAGCTGACCGAGCTCTACGCCTCGGCGATCGCCACCGGCTACCCCTGGACCGAAGTGCGGCGGCTCTGCGACGTGGGGGGCGGGCGCGGCACCCTCCTGGCCGAGATCCTCATCCGCCACCCCCACCTCGAAGGCGTGCTCCTGGAGAACGCCGGGGTGCTCGAAGCGGCGCGGCCGTACCTCGCCGCCCGCGGGGTCGAGGGCCGGGTCGAGCCGGTCGCCGGCAGCTTCTTCGAAGAAGTGCCAGCCAGATGCGATGCCTATCTCTTGAAGAACGTTCTCCACGACTGGGATGACGGACGCTGCCGGGTGATCCTCGGCAACTGCCGCCGGGCGATGGTGCCGGGGAACCGCCTGCTGGTGGTCGAGACGGTGGTCGAGGCCGACTCGGTGCGCGACCTGGGGCCGCTCTCCGACCTCCAGATGATGGTGGTCTGCGCCGGCGGCCGCGAGCGCTCGCGGGCGGAATTCGGCCGGCTCTTCGCGGAGTGCGGCTTCCGGCTGCATAGGGTGGTCGCGACCGCCTCGCCCATGAGCGTCCTCGAAGGCCTTGCGGTCTAGATGGAGCGCCCGCCCTTCTCCGCGGGCCCCGTCCTCACCCGTCTGGCGGACCTCGACCGCAAGGGGGTGCGGCGGGAGACCGTGCTCCGGGTGCGGACCGCACGCACGGTCTTCCTCGACCGCGCTCTCCTCCAGCACGACTTCCCCCGCCTCCGCGACGACGCCCTCGCCCGCGCCCATCCCTGGCTGCGGCGGCGGACCGGTGCCGGACGGGAGAGGGCGATCGACGATCTCCTCGCCCGCTGGCTCGAAGCCCATGCCGCCCTCGTCTCCCGCCCCCAGGCGGCCCAGCGGGTCGTCAACACGAAGATCCGCACATTCCGGGGCACTCGCGCCGCCCACCGCCCGACGGATTACGGGCGGGCGCTCATCGCGCGGGTCCCCGGCGGCGCTCTCTTGGACATCAAGGGGACGGGGGTGGCCCCGGGCCATACCCCCTCCTTCGACTCGCACGCCTCCGGCCTCCTCTTCCTGGGCGAGGCCCTCCGCGAGGTGGCGTTCGGGGAGATCGTGGACGCCGCCCTGGGCCACGCCGGGAGCCCCTGCCGCTCCCTTCCGGTCTACGGAGTGCTGGACCTGGGCTTCGACGCCTACCTGCCCACCCCGGCCGGCAACCGCGCCCTCCCCGCCGGCCTCCTCGTCCGCCGCGCCCACCGCCGGCCCACCTGCGGCGCGGGCCTGAAGCCCCCCGGCTCGCCCCTGGTCGCCCTGGAGCTGGAGCTCGAGCTTCTCCTCCGCCGCTACGGCCTGACGTCCGTGGGGCCCATGACCCGGATCGAGCTGCGCGGGGACGCGGGGGATGCCGGCCCCCTGGAGGTGCTCTATGCCGGCACCCCCCTCACCTTCGACGCGGACGCCTGCCGCCGTATTCGCAAGAAGACGGGCTTCGCGGGCGGCAAGCTGGTCCTCGAAGGGGTCAACGTCCAGTTCACCCGCGAAGCCGAGGCGGGGGCGGAGCAGGCGCAGCTAGTGGACTTCGGCTCCTACCGGACGCGGGAGCGCTTCGTCGGTCCCTTGATCAGCCTGGTCTCCTCCCGCCTGCTTCGCTTGGGCAGCGTCCTACAACTGCACGACGCGCGCTTCGTTCAACCCGACCCGGCTCTTGTCCTCCCGGACCGGCTGCTCGATGCGGGCGACTTACCCTATGTCCTCGCGCGGCGGTTTCGGGCGGGGGAGATGAGCGGGGAGGAGATCCGACAGGCGTTGGACGTGGTCGTCGCGGAGGCGGTGGGGCGCTGGTAGCCCGACGCTCAAGCCCCGCGCCGCACCAGGTCCGGCGCCGCCTCATGGCCGTCCGGCGAATTGAGCTGCGCCGCCACCAGATCGCGGTAGGGGCCACCCCGGACGAGCAGCTCGTCGTGGGTCCCCCGCTCGACGACCCGCCCCTGGTCCATCACCAGGATCAGGTCGGCGTCGCGCACCGTGCTCAGGCGGTGGGCGATGATGATCCGCGTCGAGCGGAGAGTCGCTAAGTTGGCGTGGACCTTCTGCTCGGTGATGGCGTCGAGGGCGCTCGTCGCCTCGTCCAAGACCAGCACCCGCGGCCGGCGGACGAGGGCGCGGGCCAGGGCCAGGCGCTGGCGCTGGCCTCCCGAGAGCGAGGCGCCGCCGTCGGCCAGGAGGGTGTCGTAGCGCATGGGGAGCGCCATGATGTCCGCGTGGATGCAGGCCATCTCGGCCGCCTCGATCACCCGGGCGAGCGGCATCGCCGGATCGGTCAAGGCGATGTTGGCGCGGATGCTGGCGCCGAAGAGAAAAGAGTCCTGGGCCACGAAGCCGAGCTGTGAACGCAGCCAGTGGAGGTCGATCTCCGCCATGTCGGCGCCGTCGTAGAGGATGCGCCCGGAGTCCGGCTTGTAGAGACCGGCCAGGAGGCCGGCGAGGGTCGACTTGCCGCTTCCCGAAGAGCCGACGACGGCGATCATCCGGCCCGGGGGCACGTCGACCGTCGCCTCGCGGACCGCCGGCGGCGACGAGATCGCGTAGCGGAAGGTGACCTCGTCGAGCGTGATCCGCCCCGCGAGCGCCCCCGGCTTCCTGCCCGCGTCCCCCTCGCGCTCGCGCGGGGTGTCGAGGACGTCGTTGGCGCGCTCCAGGTAGCTCCCCAGGAGCTGGAGCTGGAAAGCGGTCTGGATCAAGGTCGTGAGCGGCCCGAGGAAGCCGGCGGCTAACGCGCTCAAGGCGAGCATGGTGCCGAGCGACATGCCGCCGTCGATGACGATCTGGGCGCCGTAGAGGAGGATGATGATCGGCGAGCCCACCGACAGGGTGTCCAACACCGAGTTGACCATGGCGTCCAGCCGGCCGCGGTCGAGCGAGACGTTCAGGTCCTGCACGAAGAGGTCCGACCAGCGCTGCACCGCCTCGCGCTCCGCCCCCGCCGCCTTGACCGTCTCGATGCCGGCCAGGAGCTGGAACTCGTAGCTCCGCGCCCGCGCCTGGGTCTGGAGCGAGCGCGACATCAGGTCGTGCTGGCGGCGGCGGGCGAGGAGGAAGAGGGCGACCCTAAGGGCCCCGAGGAAGGCCACGAGGAGACCCATCTTCAGGTCCGCCGCGAGCACCAGGATCAGATAGAGACCCACCATGGTGCCGTCGAGCGCCCCGGAGAGCGCGCCCGAGGTCAGGATCTCCCGGATCGTCGAGTTGCTGTTGAGCCGCATCACCAGGTCGCCCGCCGAGCGCTGCTGGAAGAAGAGGAAGGGCAGCTCGACCAGGTGGTCCATGAATTCGAGCGACATCTGCGCGTCGAGTCGGGTGCGCAGGTGGAGCAACAGGAAGGAGCGTACGAGGGTCGCCAGCAGCTTGAAGCCGATGAGCCCCAGGGCCCCGACGGCGAGGACGGTGAGGAGGTGGAGGTCGCCGTGCGGCACGACGCGGTCGACGATCAGGCCGGTCAGGAGCGGCACGGCGAGGGCGAAGACCTGCATGAAGATCGAGGTCACGAGGACCCGGGTCAAGAGCCCCGACTGGGCGAGGAGCCGGCTCAGGTAGCGCATCACCCCTTTGGGGGTCGCCGCGGCCTCCTCGAAGTCCTCCCCCCGCTCGAAGACGAGGGCGATGCCGGTGAACGAGCGGTCGAGCTCGCTCCTCGGCAGGAACTGGCGGCCGGAGGCGGGGTCGACCACCCAGGCGCCGTCTTTCTCCAGGCGATCGAAGACGAGGAAGTGGCTGAAGCGCCAGTGCAGGATGGCCCCCGGATCGAGGAACTGCAAATCCTCGATCTCGGCGATCTGCACCCCGCGCCCGCGGAGTCCGAAGTGGCGGGCGGCCTCCAGAAGGGTCATGGCATTGGTGCCATGGCGGGAGACCCCCGTCGACTCGCGCACCTCGGAGAGGGTCACCGCCTTGCCGAGGTAGCCCAGGACCATGGCGAGGCTCGCCGCGCCGCAGTCGGTCGCCGTCGTCTGCTGGATGAACGGGATGTGCCGCCGCCGTCCCCAGCGGAGCGCCGCCAGCGCCGGGAAGCGGGCCGCGAGCGACGGCTTCTCCGGCTCCCCCGTTCCCCCGGGGGTCTCCGGGGTCTTCGGTTTCGCGACTTCGGCCATCTAGTGCTCGCTTCCGAAGGCCGCTTTCAGGGCCGGGACGAGGGCGAAGAGGATGCGCTCCGAGCGCACCCGGACCTCGGCCTGGCCGTGCATGCCGTCGTGGTAGTGGTAGGTCTTGCCCTCGGCGGTGAAGGTCGTCCGCGGCAGCCGGGCGCGGACGATGACCACCGGCCCGGTCACCTGCAGGGCGTCGGCGCTCCCCGGCGAGAGATAGCGCTGCGCCTCGCCGGGGCCAATCACCTCGTCCCCCACCGAGCCCACGGCGAGCTTCTGGTAGGCGTACTTGTAGCCGGAGATCTCCAGCCGCATGGGCATCCCGCGCCGGATCTGCGGCCGGTATTGCCCCGGCAGGAGCACGGCGACCGAGGGCCCCGATGCCGCCGATGTCGCCGCCCCCCGCGGACCGGCGAGCGAGAGCACCGGCTGGCCCGGCTGGAGGTACTGGCCGGGGCGCACCCAGACGTCGGCGACCGTGCCGTCGGCCGGGGCGCGGAGGGCGCGGCGGTCGAGCTGGGCGCGGGCGAGGTCGCGCTGGGCACGGAGCGAGATGAGCGCCTGCTCGGTGTTGCGGTCGGCGGGGTCGCGCAGGCGGTTGACGAGCTGCAGGGTGAACTCGTGCTCCGCCCGCTCCATCTCCGCCCGCTCGCGGGCGTCGTCGAAGCGGACCAGGACCTGCCCGGCCCGCACCCGCTGCTCCGCCGCGGTCTCGACCGCCGACACCGTGCCGGCCTCGAGGGCCGTCAAGTCGGTGCGCCCCCCCATCTCGACCACCGCGGTCCCGGCGGCGTACTCGTCCACCCGGCCGACCAGGGAGTAGACGAGGAAGACGACCAGAGCGACGAGCAACACCCAGTAGGAGATCCGGGTCCAGATCGGCGACAGGCGGAGGGGATCGGCGTCCGCCTGGGCCGGACGGAGCATCTGCTCGACGACCCGGCGGCGGAAGAGCCCGGGCTCCGGCGCGCCCAGGAGGTCGTTGGCGGGCGTCACCCCCTCCGGCAGGAGAGCCGAGAGGTAGGGCGCCGCCTGGGCCGCCAGGCGGGTGAGCTCGATCTGCTCGGCGTCGCCGAACTCCGGCCGGGAGGCGTCGCGGGTGGCCGCGAGCACCGCCGCCACCTCGCCGTCGGGGAGGAGGAGGGGTACCGCCAGGAAGCGCTCCCGGCCGTCCCCCGCCGGGTCGTCGGCCTCGCGCTCGTAGCGCGGGTCCTCCCCGGAATGGGCGAGGCGGGCCGGCAGGCCGCTCCGGAGGACGAAGCTCACGAGCCCCACCGCGGCGCTCTCGTCGCGGCGGGAGGCGCTCGCCGGGTCGCGCGTCCATAGAGTCTCGCGGCCGGCGTCGTAGAGCAGGCAGTAGGTGCGGTCGGCGCCCACCCGTCCGGCCGCCGCCTCGGAGACCAGGGCGGCGACGTCCTCCGGCGCCTCCTGGTGGCCGAGCCGGCGCAGGAGCTCGCTGTCCTCCCGGCCGCGGGAGGCCCCGCCGGCGGGCGGGACC
>JAXDLD010000556.1:0-5880 GCA_034666805.1 Acidobacteriota bacterium | reverse complement strand
ACGCCCAGCGCGGCCTCTACTGGCAGGCGCGCGCCTTCGAGCGCACGGGTGAGACGGAGAAGGCGCGCGCCCTCTACCGCGAGCTCGTGGCCACCAGCGACACGTCCGACTTCTACGGCCGTCAGGCGGTCGCCCAGCTCGGCCAGAAGCTCGGCCAGGAGCCCGGACCGGACTGGGCCGGCGTCCGTGTCCGGAGCGCCGGCCCCTGGCATATCGACCCCTTCCTCACCCAGGCCAAGCTCCTGACCGACTTAGGGTTGGACGGCCTCGCCACCCGCGCCCTGGAGCTCGCCGGCAGGAAGGCGAACGCCCGCGACCTCCTGGCCCTGAAGGCGATCATCCTCGGCCGCCGGGGGGAGCAGGCGGAGAGCCTCATCCTCCTCCGCCAGGCCTTCCCCGCCCTCGGCACCGCCTACCAGGCCGCGGTCCCGCAGGAGATCCTCCGCGCCTACTACCCGCTGGAGTTCGGCGAAGAGATCCGCGCCTCTGCCGCCGAGCAGCACCTGCCCGCTTCGCTGGTGGCCGGGCTGATCCGCCAGGAGAGCGCCTTCAACCCCCGGGCGACGAGCCGGGTCGGCGCGCGCGGCCTGATGCAGCTCATGCCGGAGACCGCCCGGGACACCGCGCGCCGGCTGGGGATCTCCTATCGCCCCGAGGACCTCTACGACCCGCACGTCAGCCTCCGCCTGGGCACCGCCTACCTGCGCGAGCTGCTCGACGACTTCGACGGCAACCTGGAGCTCGCCCTCGCCGGCTACAACGGCGGCCCCAACCGCATCGGGCGGCTCTGGCGGCAGGCCGGCGGCACCACCGCCACGGGCGGCACCGGCGGCAGGCTCGCCGACTTCGTGGAGAACCTCTCGCTCGACGAGTCGAAGAACTACATCAAGAGGATTCTCGTCCTCGCCGACAGCTACCGGCAGCTCTACCCGGAGGCGAGCTGAGGTTTCAGGCAGAGGTTTTGCAGAGAAAAGGCGCGGACCCAGACAAAGGAGACATGGATGAATCTCTACGTAGGAAACCTCTCTTACCGCTTGACAGAGGACGAGTTGCGGCAGGCATTTGAGGAGTTCGGGCAAGTCGCCTCCTGCACCATCATCAAGGACAAGGTGACGGGAGAGTCGAAAGGCTTCGGATTTCTCGAGATGGCCGAGCGCTCCGAGGCCGAGGCGGCGATCAACGGCCTCAACGGACGCGACTTGAAGGGCCGCAAGCTCAACGTCAACGAGGCGCGGCCTCGCACCGAGGGCGGTGGCGGCGGCGGTGGTGGCCGCAGCGGCGGCGGCGGTGGTGGGATGGGGAGAGGTTCCCGGGAGGGTGGCGGCGGTGGCGGCGGTGGCCGCGGGAGATGGTAGGACTTCCACCGATCGGGCACGTCTGAGCACAGAATCCCTCCCTCGGGGATCCAAGGGTCTGGCCGCCGGGACCGGCGGCCGAGAGAACCAGCTCTCACTTTCCGCTCGTGAGATCGAGAAAAGGGCACGGTTTAGAGACCGTGTCCTTTTTTCTTCCATCTGTGCAAGCTTTGCCCAGGTTCGGTCGAGATCTCACCAGGGCCGCGACAGCACGCAGGAGTTGATACCGCCGATCCCCATCGAGAGCTTGCCGGCGAGGCCGGGGGGAGCCGGCACCGGCTCGTCGAAGACATAGAGGTCGTGGAGCCGGGCGATCTCGGGGTGGAGCTCACCTTGAGTGAGCGGGGTGGGAAAGAGCAATCCGCGCTCGTAGCCCAGGTACTGGGCGGTCAGCTCCCAGCCGCCGCCGGCCGCCATGCCGTGGCCGAAGGTCCCCTTGCGCGCCGTGACGAGGACCGGGCCGGGGACGATCGAGCGGAGGGTCTCCATCTCCAGATAGTCGCCGGGGGTGGCGGTGGCGTGGAGGTCCCAGGAGCCGACCGCCGCCGGGGGCACGCCGGCCGCCGCGAGGGCCTCGCGCATGGCGGCGGTGGGGCCGTCAACCGAAGGGGTGATGATGTGGTCGGCGTCGGCGCTCACCCCGACCGCGAGCGGCTCCATCCCCAGGGGGCGGAAGCCGCGGGCCCGCATGCGCTCGAGGTCGCCCACGAGCCACACGGCCGCACCGCCGGCGACGTGGGTGCCGCGCAGGCCGTCGAGCGGCTTCGAAACTCCCCCGTCGGCGGAGATGACCCGCGCGCTGTAGAAGGCGCCCACGGTCAGGGGGTGGGGGGGCGGATCGGTCGCTCCCACCACCACCAGGTCGGCCTCGCCGCGGTCGATGGCGTCCAGGGCGAGCTTCAGGGCGACCCCGAAGGTCGAGCAGGCGCCGACCGGGGCGAAGGCCAGCCCGGTGATCCGGCCGAGCATGGAGATCTGCGACGCCGGGGTGTTGTGGATGTTCCACACCAGGTTCGCCGAGACCGACCGCCAGGGCGGCTCCGGACAGCCCCAGCGCTTCTGGAGCTGCAGGTGCCGGCGCTGCTTTTCCTTCAAGACGTTGATCTTGCCCACCGCGACATCGCCCGGGATCGAGAGCGACTCGATCTCGGCCAGCTCCGCCAGATAGGTGTGAAGGTCGGGCGACCCCGCCGCCCAGTGACGCCACCAGGCGTCCTCGGCGTCCGCCCGGTCCTCCGCCGGCACGGTCTCGGGAGCCGGCGGGGCGTCCGGGTGGGTGCTCCGGCCCGGGTTGCGCTCGCCCCAGAAGCGGTCCCAGCGCCGCTGTGCCCGCTCGAGGGCGAGGGCGCCGTCGGCGATCGTGGCGATGGCGCCCAAGCCGGTGCCGACGTAGACATGGGCGCGGGAGCCGAGCCGGGAGAGCTCCGCCTCGATCCCCGGGTTCTGCCCCAGGCTCTGGATGAAGGCCCCCACCGCGTAGAGGGTCGTCAGGTCCATCTTCTCCGCCAGCTGGGAGAAGCGGTTGGGCGGAAAACGCTCGGCGATCCAGCCCTTGTAGTCGGCGAAGGAGAACTCCGGGGTGCCGACCAGGAAGTTGTCGGGGCCGAAGCCGTGGAAGGGGGTGAGCCAGCTTTCGGCGGAGTCCAGGTTTCGCGTGAACGCCTCGACGTTCGGCGAGCGCGGCGCCACGATACCCCAACCGAATACCCCTACTCTACGCAGACCCCCCCTCCTTTCAGGAAGGGGGGATTCTCTCACACCCCTACCGCTGTGCGTTGATCTCGATGCCGCCGTTGGTCGACTCCAGGTGGAGCTTGCCGCCGCCGCCGTTGACGTCGCCATCCAGGTGGTGCTTGCTCGCCTTGCCGTGCAGTTGGACCGGCAGGTCGGTCGAGACGTGGCCGTTGGTCGTGCTGGCCGAGATCGAGGCCTGGATGTCCTTCGGCACCTTCAAGGTGATGTGACCGTTGGTGGTCTCGAAGCTCATGTCCCCGCCCCGGTCGACCCGCTTCAGGTCGACCTCGATGCTGCCGTTGGTGGTCTCGGCGACGACCGACCCGGCCGCGTCTTCGGCGGAGATGGCGCCGTTGGTCGACCCCAGCCGGATCTTCCCCTGGACGCCCGCCACGTCGACGGCGCCGTTGGTGGTCTCGGCCTTGAGGTCGCCGGCCGTGCCGCGCACCGAGAGCGCGCCGTTGACGGTCTCGACGTCCACCTTGACGTTCCGTGGCACCTCGATCCTGTAGGCGACCGAGCCGCTGTTGCCGCCGTTCCCGGACAGCCAGTCGAAGAAACCGCCGCCGTTCTGATGCGGGAAGCGGGTGTCGATCCGCAGGTCGCCCGGCTTTGAGCTGGCGTCGATCTTGAGCTCGGCCAGCCGCCGCCTGCCCTCCTCGGCATTGCCGGCCCGGACCTCCTTCTCGGCCACGACGTGGACCTCGTTTCTGTCCCAGGCGGTGACGGAGACGGGGCCATTCACGTCCTTCAAAGTGAAGGTCCCGCCCGCCACCAGCGGGTAGGTGTGGTCGAAGTGCTCTTTGAAGGTCTCCGCCTGGACCGGGGTCGCCGACATTGCGGCCACCTGACCGGCGACGAGGACGACGGCGAAGACCAGCCCGAGGGATCGAAAAGTCGTCTTCTCCATGATTCTCTGCATGATTCTCTCCTCCATGTCACCCTCCCCTACGCAGGGAGGCCGAGAAAAGTTCCGCGGCACCGATCTTGCCTCGCCGGTATAGGCTGGAAGAGGAGGGAGGACGACCTGGAGAGACTGCTGACGGACGACCTGGAGCTCCTGCTGGAGGTGATGCCGCCGCCGGTCCGCCGGGCGATCGAGGAGCGGGGCGGAGACGAGCCGCTGATCGAGGTGGTGCTCGACCTCGGCCGGCTGCCCGAGGCCCGCCTCCCCGACCGCGGCCTGGACTTGGCCCCTGAGCCGGTGACCCGCGAGGACATCGCCTACGTCGTCGACCGGGTGGGCCGCTTCGGCAAGGACAACCGGGCGGGGATCGAGCGCACCCTCCACCGCATCTCGGCCATGCGCAACCGGATGGGGGACGTCGTCGGCCTCACCTGCCGGGTGGGGCGGGCCGTCTTCGGCACCGTCGACATCTTAAGGGACGTCATCGAGCGCGGCCGCTCGATCCTCCTCCTCGGCCGCCCGGGGGTGGGGAAGACCACCCTGCTGCGCGAAGCGGCACGGGTGCTCGCCGACGAGCTCGGCAAGCGGGTGATCGTCGTCGACACCTCGAACGAGATCGCCGGTGACGGCGACATCCCCCACCCCGGGATCGGCCGCGCCCGCCGCATGCAGGTCCCCTCCCCCGACCTCCAGCACGGGGTGATGATCGAGGCGGTCGAGAACCACATGCCGCAGGTCATCGTCATCGACGAGATCGGCACCACGGCGGAGTCCCTGGCCGCGCGGACGATCGCCGAGCGCGGGGTGCAGCTCATCGCCACCGCCCACGGCAACACCCTCCCCAACCTGCTCCAGAACCCCACCTTGGCCGACCTGATCGGCGGCATCCAGGCGGTCACCCTGTCGGACGAGGAGGCGCGGCGGCGGGGGACCCAGAAGACCGTCCTCGAGCGCAAGGCCCCGCCCACCTTCGACGTCGTGATCGAAATCCAGGACAAGAACACGCTCGCCGTCCACCACGACGTGGCCGAGGTCGTCGACCGTTTCCTCCGCGACATCCCGCCAAGGCCCGAGGTACGGGTGCGGACGCCGGAGGGCGGGGTGGAGATCCGGCAGGCCGCCCCCGATTCCGGGACCGGCGGGAGCGCCGGGATCGCCGGGAGCACAGGGACGGGGCGCGGCGGCTCGGGCCGGGCCAGGATGGAGGAGCCGGAGGGTTCGGCCGGCCCCTGGCGCTCCGGCGGGGGGAGGCGCTCCGAGAGCGAGGGATCGTCAGGGGAGCACGGGCACCGCCCGCGCGGCAAGACGGTGCGGATCTTCCCCTACGCCGTCTCCCGGGACAAGCTCGAACGGGTCATCCGCAAGTTCCGGGTGCCGGCCTACATCGTCGAGGACCCCGACGAGGCCGACATGGTGCTGACGCTCAAGTCGCAGGAGCGGCGCCAGCCGCGCAAGCTCCGCGACGTCGTGGCCCGGGGGGTCCCCCTCTTCGTCGTCAAGAGCAACACCGTCACCCAGATGGAGAACTTCTTGAGGAGTGCCTTCTCGGTCGGCGACTACCTGGCGGGCGACGAGGCCGCCCTCCGCGAGGTCGAGGACGGCATCGAGGAGGTCCTGGAGCAGGGGCACCCGGTCGAGCTGTCCCCCCAGAGCAACTACCTGCGCCGCCTCCAGCACCAATTCGTCGAGCGCCAGGGCCTGGCCTCGGAGAGCAAGGGGGAGGAGCCCTACCGGCGGGTGGTGATCTACCCCCAGGCGTAGAGGGATCAGCCCAGGTCGGGCTCGATTCGGACGGCGGGAGTGGGGACGACCGGGACCTCCACCTCCACTTCCGGGACCGGCTCCTCTGGCAGGGGTGGCCCCAGCCTCTCCAACTCGGCCTTG
>JAXDLD010000555.1:0-4753 GCA_034666805.1 Acidobacteriota bacterium | reverse complement strand
CTCCCCTTTCACACGAGCACGATATAGGCCAGGCTGCTAAGCTCATTGTAATGCACGGCGATCGCAGTGGAGATGTAGCCCCCGATCCCACGCGGTCATTGTACCCCCCTCTCCCCGCCTTCGTCCTCGTCTCCGGCAACCGCGGCAAGATCGCCGAAGCCCGCCGAGTGGCAGGGCCGGATCTCGAAGCGGTCGAGCTCGACCTCCCCGAGATCCAGTCGCTCGATCTCCTGGAGGTGCTCGCGGCCAAGGGGGAGGAGGCCTGGCGCCGGCTCGGCCGGCCCCTCGTCGTCGAGGAGGCGGGGTTGGAGCTGGCCGCCCTGAACGGCTTCCCGGGTCCCCTCGTCAAGTGGATGTTGGAAGCCGTGGGCGCCGAGGGGCTCGCGAGGACCGCCGCGGCGCTCGGCAACCCCAACGCCACGGCCCGCTGCGCCCTCCTTTACCGCGACGCCGGCCGGACCCTCATCGCCGAGGGGATCACCGAAGGGACCCTGATCCTCCCCCCGCGCGGCGGGAACGGCTTCGGCTGGGACCCCGTCTTCCTCCCCGAGGGGGAATCGCGCACCTTCGGCGAGCTCGAAGGCCCCGACAAGGATGCCGTAAGCCACCGGGGGCGGGCCTGGCGAGCTTTGTTGGAGAAACTCTAGGGCTCGGCAAGCCCCATGAACCTCGCCATCTTCGATATCGACGGTACCCTCACCCAAACCAGCCAGGTGGACGGGGAGTGCTTCGTCCGCGCCCTGGCGGAAACCCTGGGGATCTCCGGGGTGGAGACCGATTGGACCCGGTACACCCACTCGACCGACTCCGGGCTCGCCTGGGAGATCTGCCGCGGATGTCTAGGCCGCGACCCTGGGAAGGCGGATCTCGCCCGGTTCAAGGCGCGTTTCCTGGAGTTGCTCGCGGAGGCGGCGGAGCGCGACCCGGGAGCCTTCCTGCCCAACCCGGGTGCGGTTGAAGCCTTGGAACGCCTGCGAGTCGAGCCGGGTTGGGCGGTGGCCATCGCCACCGGCTGCTACCGCCAATCCGCGCTCCTCAAACTGCAGAGGGCCGGGTTGGATTTGGCCGAAGTCCCCCTCGCCGGCTCCGACGACCTCCTGACACGGGAGGAGATCCTCGCGGCGGCCCGGGAAGCCGCCGCGGCGAGGCAGGGAACGGGCGGGTTCGAGCGGGTGGTCTATGTGGGGGACGGCCTCTGGGACAGCCGCGCCTGCGCCCGGATCGGCCTGCCCTTCGTGGGAATCGGGAGCGGGGCGCGCACGGAGGCTTTGCGGCGAGCCGGCGCCTCGCCCGTCCTTCCCGGCCTTGTGGACTACGGACGGCTGCTCCGCGGGCTCGCCGAGGCGACCGTACCGTTGTCCCCCTAAAGATCTAATCACCGCGGGAGGCAATAGCGTGACACCGGAGGTGCGGATCGAGACCCGATTCCGCCACGGTGGACAACTTTCCTTGTAGGCGGGCCGCTCCCGGCGATGGTGCAGGGGGGGGACCCGCCCTCTTTGAAAGGAGTCCCTCCATGCCTTCCATCTCCCCGCGCCGCACCCTCCTCGCCCTCACCCTCACCGCCCTCGTCGCCCTCCCCTCCCTCGCTCTCGCCGCACCCCGCTATCCTGCGTCCGCCGCCGCCCCCGAGGCCCATGCCGGCCAGGAGGTCTTCACGCAGCTCTGGAGCTTCCTCCAGCATCTTTGGGGAGCGGCGGGGATGCTGATCGACCCGGATGGCCGCGCGACGGCCGCCCCAGCTCCGCGTAGCCTTACCCATGTTTCGGGAGCGGCGGGGATGTTGATCGACCCGAACGGCTCCTCCGCCGCTGCCACCCTCGCTCCCACGCACGTCTCGGGGGACTCCGGTATGTCGATCGACCCTGACGGCCGACACTGAAGCTAGAATCTCCACTCGGGGCCGGCCTCCACCGGCCCCCCCATTTTGTTGGGTGTCACCAAACCTGCTCCTCCCGAGACTCTCTTTCTGGAAGCATGAGCTTGATCTCTACTCAAGAAGGAGGAGATGTGGAGGATACCCACCTGTCCCTGGACGTGCTGGCCCTGTGGCTTTCGAACCGCCTGGAGCATGAGGAGGTCCTGAGCAAGGTCGCCCCCCACCTCATGGAGGCCTGCGCGATCTGCCGGGAGCGATACGAGGAGATCCGCCGGCTCCAGGAGGAAATCGGCCATTGGGATGAATCGGTCGCCGTCTTCGAGAGCCGGCAGGCGCCGGAGCTCCTGGCGGAGTTGACCGAGCATCCCTTTGAGGAGCAGTTGCGAATCGTGGAGGAGCAGGAGGAGATGCACATCTGGGGGTTCTGCCGCCTCCTCCTCCGCCAGAGCCGGAAGGCGGTCTTCGAAGATCCGATGAAGGCGGTCGACCTGGCCGACCTGGCGGTCCGGATCTCGGGACACCTCGGTGACGTCTACGACCCCAACTGGGTGCTCGACCTGCGCGCCCAGACCCACGCCTACCTCGGCAACGCGCGCCGAGTGGTCGGCGAGCTGCGGAGCGCAGAGGATGCCTTCCGGAGAGCGGAGAGCTATCTCTCCCAGAGCACCAGCGGGAACACCCGGGTGCAGGCGGAGATCCTGGATCTCAAGAGCTCGCTTCGCCGTGACCAGAGACGGCTCAAGGATGCTCTAGCCTTGACGGATCAAGCCCTCTCTCTATATAGGGAAAACCAGGACTCGCATGGAGTCGGCAAGGTACTTTTGAAAAAGGTGAAGCTCCTCCGCGAGACCGACGACCTGGAAGAAGCCATCGCCTTGCTGGAGGGGAGCCGGGCGGAGATCGACTCCGAGCGCGAGCCGCGGCTCTTCGCCTACGCCCGATACAACCTCCTCGGCTGCCTCACCCTGGCCGGCCGCCACGACGAGGCCGAGCGCCTGCTGCCCGAGGTCCAGGGCCTGTTCCGCGAGTCGGCGCAGCCGCTCGACCTCGTGCGGCTGCGCTGGGCCGAGGGGAGCATCGCCCTCGGGCGCGGCAGGGAGGAGGAGGCGGAGGCTCTGTTCCGCGAGGTCCAGCGGGCCTTCCTGGAGAAGGGGATGGGCTATGATGCCGCCCTGGTCTCGCTCGACCTCGCGGTCCTCTACGCCCAGGCGGGACGGACGGCGGAGATCCAGCAGCTCGCCGGCGAGGTCATGCCGGCCTTCGAGTCGCGCGAGGTCCACCGCGAGGCCATGGCCGCCCTCCTCATGTTCCAGCAGGCCTGCGAGGAGGAACGCGTGACCGTCGAGCTCGCCCGTCAGATCGCCGCCTTCCTGAAACGCGAACGGATCGGCAGGGGGGCCTGAAGATCCGTGGAGACTTCTAACCTCTCGAAGTCGACTTCTGACGTGTCCGGGTCGACTTATGACGTCTCCAGGTCGACTTCTGAGGCCTCCGGGTCGACTTCTGACGTGTCCGAGTCGACTTATGACGCCTCCGGGTCGACTTCTGACGTGTCTGGGTCGACTTATGACGCCTCCGGGGCGTGGAAAGTTACTTCTTTCCCTTGCAGCTCGACTTATGAGGCATGGAAAGTTACTTTCCACGGCTTCTGGAAGACTTTCAACGACCTCCGGACGACTTTCCACGACCTCCGGACGACTTCCCAGGGGTTCTGGAAGACTTTCCAGAAGCGCCAGAAGACTTTCGAGAGGTTCTAGAGGCTGCCGGAGAGGTTTCGGAAACGCCCGGAGGGACTTCGGAAGCGCCCGGAGAGGTCCTAGTGCCCACGAAGCTCGACGAATCGCGCGAGCTCCCGGAGCGGTTCCGCTTTCTTCCCCAGCGGCGCGAGCGAGTCGACCGCGAAGCCCAAGAGCTCGGCGGCCAAGGTCCGCGCGCCGTCGACCCCTAAGAGCTTGACGAAGGTCACCTTCCCCGCGTCCTTCCCGGTGTCCTTCCCCGTCTCCTCCGGGGTCGCCAAGACGTCCAGGAGATCGTCCGAGATCTGGAAGGCGAGGCCTAAGTTCTTGGCGTAGCGGGAGATCACCTCCAGATCTCGCCGCTTGGCGTCCGCCGCCATGGCGCCGAGCTCGCCGGCCGCCATGAAGAGGGCGCCGGTCTTGTGGCTGTGGATGTACTCGAGGAGCGAGAGGTCCATCTCCTCGGGCCGGCTCGAAAGGTCGAGCGCCTGGCCGCCGATCAGGCCGCCGGTGCCGATCGCCGCCGCCAGGTGGTGGATCATGTCCTCGCTCGTGTAGCGGCGGAGGGCCAGCCGCTGCGCCCCCGCGGCCACCAGGGCGTAGGCGTGGTTCAGGAGCGCCAGGCCGGCCAAGAGGGCCACGTCCTCCCCGTGCGCGAGGTGGACCGTGGGCCGGCCGCGGCGCCTCGCGGCGTCGTCCATCGAGGGGAGATCGTCGAAGATGAGCGAGCAGGCGTGGACCATCTCGACGGCGCAGGCGACGTCGAGCACCACCTCCCCGCGCGAGCCGAAGAGGTCGGCGACGATCAGGGTGAGCACCGGGCGCAGGCGCTTGCCCGGCCCGGTCAGGGCATAGTGCATCGCCCGGTGGACCGCTGCCGGCCGCTCCCCGGGCCCGGGGAGGAGTGCCGGCAGGCGGGCGTCCACCCGGGCGCGAAGGGAGCTGAGCCCGCAGGGGGGATCAGGATGCGAACGAACGGATGGCCTCGTCCTCGGTCTCGTAGGTGTCGAAGACTTTGATGAGCTGGGTGACCGTCAGGACGTCCTGCACCTTGGCGGGCAGGTTGACGAGCTTCAATTGCGCGTCGCGGTTCTTGACCGTGGTGTACGAGCTCACCAGCTCCCCTACCCCCGACGAG
>JAXDLD010000554.1:0-7600 GCA_034666805.1 Acidobacteriota bacterium | reverse complement strand
GCAGGCGCCCCGGCCAGCCGCTCGCGCCAGTGCGCCAGCTCGCCGGCGAGCACCTCGCCCGCCAGCCACTGCCGCTGCCAGAGGGCGAAGTCGGCATACTGCACCGCGAGCTCGGGCAACGGCGAGGGCCGCCCGGCGGCGAAGGCGGCGTAGAGCGCCGTGACCTCGCGGGTCAGCACGCCCAGCGACCAGCCGTCCGCGACGATGTGGTGAAGGGTCAGGAGCAGCAGGTGCTCGGGCGGATCGCCACCGAGCCGCAGGAGGAGAGCCCGGAGGAGCGGACCGCGCGCGAGGTCGAAGGGGCGGGCCGACTCGGCGGCCACGAGATGAGTGGCCGCCGGCTGCCGCTCCCCGGCCGGCAGCCCCGAGAGATCGACCAGCGGCAGCTCGCAACCGAGCGCTGGCGCGATCCACAGCACCGGTCGGCCCGCGGCGACCCGGAAGCTCGTCCGCAGGACCTCGTGCCGCCGCACCTCCTCGGCGAGCGCGGCCGCCAGCGCGGCCGGCGCCAGGGGGCCGAGGAGCCGGACGGGGATAGGCATGTTGTAGACCGCCTGGCCCGGGTCGAGCTGGTCGAGGAACCACAACCTCTCCTGAGCGAAAGAGAGCGGCAGCGTAGCGGTTCGCGGCAGCGGTCGGATCGCTCCTCCGACCGCTCTCGTCCCCTCCCCGGCGAGCAGCGCGGCAAGCTGGCGGACCGTCGGCCGCTCGAAGAGTGCGCGCACCGCCACCTCGACGCCAAAGGCCTGGCGCAGACGCGACACCACCTGCGTGGCGAGGAACGAATGGCCCCCCAGGGCGAAGAAGTCGTCGCGCGCTCCCACCCGTTCAAGCCCCAGGAGCTCAGCCCAGATCGCCGCCAGTACCTCCTCGAACGGCGTCTCTGGCGGCACGTAGGCCCCCTCGCTCTCCCACTCCGGCGCCGGCAGCGCGCGGCGATCCAGCTTGCCATTGGGGGTGAGCGGCAGGGCGGGGAGGACCACGAAGGAGGAGGGGACGAGGTAGGCGGGCAGGCGCTCCGCCGCCAGTGCGAAGAGGGCGGTGGTGAGGCCGGGGGCTTCCTCGCGTGCCACCACATAGGCGACCAGTCGGCGGTCTCCTGGCCGGTCCTCGCGGGCCATCACCACGGCCTGGTCCACGGCGGGATGAGCAGTGAGGACCGCCTCGACCTCCCCTGGCTCGATGCGGAAACCGCGCACCTTGACCTGCTGGTCGGCCCGGCCGAGGTAAGCGAGCCGCCCGCCGGGCAGGTAGCGCACGATGTCACCCGTACGGTAGAGGCGTGCTCCCGGCTCCGGGCTCCAGGGGTCGGGGAGGAAACGCTCGGCGGTCAGGTCGGGCCGTCCGTGATAGCCCCGCGCCACGCCGGCGCCCCCCAGCCAGAGCTCCCCCACAGCACCCGGCGGCACCGTCTCCAGGTGCCGATCGAGAACCCGGGCGCGGGTGCCGGGAATGGGCCGGCCGATGGGCAGCGCACCCTCTCCGGGCTCGTCCTCCCCTACCCGATCGAGGGTCGACCAGATCGTCGTCTCGGTGGGACCGTAGAGGTTCCACAGCTCTCCCACCCGGCCGCGCAGCTCGGCGGCGAGATCGCGTGGCAGGGCTTCGCCGCCGCAGAGAGCCTTGAGGCCGGGCTCTCCCCGCCAGCCGGCGGCGAGCAGCATCCGCCAGGTGGCCGGGGTGGCCTGGAGGGCGCTCGCTCCGACCCGGGCGAGAGCGGCGGCGAGAAGGCTGCCGTCCGACGCCGTCTCGCGGCTCGCCAGCACCACCCTTCCCCCCACCGCCAGCGGCAGGAAGATCTCGAGCGCGGCGATGTCGAAGGAGACCGTGGTCACCGCGAGCAGGGTGTCCGTAGCCTGGAGGCTAGGCGCGCTCGCCATGGCGGCGAGGAACGCGACGACACCCGCGTGACGCACCTCGACCCCCTTGGGACGCCCGGTCGAGCCCGAGGTGTAGAGGACGTAGGCCAGGTTCTCCGGCACGGGTTCCCTCCCCGGCGGGAGCCACCCCAGCTCGGCGTCGGGCAGGCCCGAGGGCGCCAGGAGAACCCGCAGGAGAACCCGGCGCCCGGCGGCCTCCGGCAGCCTCTCCTGAAGCTCTGCCTCGGTCAGGATCAGCCGCGCGCTACAGTCCGCGAGCATCAGCCGCAGCCGCTCCGGCGGGAAGGCGGGATCGAGAGGGACGTAGACACCACCGGCAGCGAGCACCGCCAGGAGCGCCACGGGGAGCGCCGTCGAGCGCTCCAGGCAGACCGCCACGCGCTCCTCCGCGATCACCCCGAGCCCGCGCAGGACCCCGGCCAGCCGCTCGATCCTCGCCGCCAGCTCGCCATAGGTGACCTGCTCGCCGGCGCAGAGGAGCGCCACGGCATCGGGGGTCCGCCACGCCGCCGCGAGGACGAGCTCGTGCAGGGTGAGCGCCGGCCCGGCCGCCGCCTCCCCGCCGCTCCACTCGCCGAGCTGGTGGCGCTCCGGCGCGGAGAGCAGGGCCAGGCGCGAGAGGGGCCGGTCGGGCGAGCCCAGAGCGTCCCGGACGAGCGTCCCGAAGTGGTCGGCCAGCCGCCACACCGTGCTGGAGTCGAAGAGATTCCCGTCGTACTCGAAACGAGCGAAGAACCCGGACCGGGATTCGCCGAGGACGAGGGTGAGATCGAACTGCACCGGCGCCCCGCCGGTGTCGACCACCTCGACCGTGGGGCCGGAGACCGGTCGCCTTTCGCTGGGCGTGTTCTCGAGAATCACCATGACTCGGAAGAGCGGCGCCTGGCCGACGTTCCGCACCGGTTGTAGATCCTCGACCAACCTCTCGAAGGGCAGGTCCTGGTGCGCGTAGGCCCCCGCCGCCATCTCGCGCACTCGCACCAGGAGCTGCCGGAAGCTAGGATCTCCCGACAGGTCGGTGCGCAGAACCTGGGTATTGGCGAAGAAGCCGATCAGCCCCTCGATCTCACGGCGAGTGCGGTTGGCGATGACCGAGCCCATCGCCACGTCCTCTTCGCCGGTATGGCGGGAGAGGAGAAGCGAGAAGGCCGCGAGGAGGGTCATGAAAACCGTCGCCCCTTCGCTCCGGGAGAAGCTCTTCAGGCGGTCGGCGAGCACGGGATCGAGCTCGGCGAGGAGCTTTTCCCCTTGCCGGCCCGGCGTCCTACGGCGCGGCCGGTCGAGCGGCAACTCGAGGGCCGAAGTGCCGGCGAGCCGCTGCCGCCAATAGGCGAGCTGGGCCTCCAGAACGCCGCTCGCAAGCCACTGCCGTTGCCAGCAGGCATAGTCGGCGTACTGGAGCGGCAGCTCCGGCAGGGGCGAGGGCCGGCCGCCGCCCCAGGCCTCGCAGAGAAGGCCGATCTCCCGGACCATCACCCCGAGCGACCAGCCGTCCGACACGATGTGATGCATGGCGAGGAGCAGCCAATGGTGCTCGCGCCCCAGACGCAGCAGGCTGACGCGGAGGAGCGGCCCGCGGTCGAGCGCGAAGGCCCGGAGCTTGTCCCGTCGCGCCAGAGCGAGCGCCTCCACGGCCGCCCGGGCTGCCGGCAACCCGGCGAGGTCGACTACCGGCAGCACCCTGGCGACCGTTCCGCGGATCACCTGCGCGGGCTGGCCGTCGCGGGCCTCGAAGGTCGTGCGCAGGACCTCGTGGCGGCGCTCGACCTCGGCGAAGGCCACGGCCAAGACGGCCACCCGGGCCTCGCCCAGGAGACGGAGGGTCTGGGCGACGGTGTACGCCGGGTTGCCCGGCTCGAGCTGGTCCAGGAACCAGAAGCGCTCCTGGCCGAAGGAGAGCGGCACCGGGTCGAGACCGGGCGGCCGGCGGCCGATCCTCTCCGTCCCGCCCGCGGCAGCGTTCGGCTCCGCGCCCGGCTTCGATCCCCGGCTGCGCTGCTCGAGGCGGAGCAGGAAGAGGCGGCGCTGTTCGGGCGACAGCCCGGCCAGGACCTTCTCGAGGTCGCTCATGGTTCGCGTAGCTCGGCGGGAAGGTCCGAGCCGAGCAGCCCGCGCAGATCCGACTCCGAAAGCTCCTGCACCTCGGCGAGGAGCTGCGCCAACTCGCCTTCGTTCAGCCGGTCGGCCTGACCCTGGGCCACGAGGACGGCGAGCCGCGCGATCGTCGGCTCGGAGAAGAGCTCCTGGAGCGGCACCGCGACCGCGAACTGCTCGCGCACCCGGGAGATCACCAGGGTGGCGAGGAGAGAATGGCCGCCCAACTCGTAGAAATTGTCCTGGACGCCGATCCCGCCGATGCCCAGAAGATCCTGCCAGAGAGCGGCGAGCTTCTCTTCGAGCGGGTTCGAGGGCGCCACGTAGGGCGTGCCCAGGACCGGCCGGGAGTGGTACGGCACCGCCCCCGTTCCGCTTTCTTCCGCCGCCGGCCCGGAAGGCTCCTGGGCTGCCGCCGGACCCGGCCGCGAGACCACGACCCGGAGCTCGCCGCTCGCCAGCGCCCGCGCCAGGGCCTCCCCCAGCTCCTGCGGCGACATTCCGGGCTCCCATTTGATCGTTACCAGGGGCTCCGCTTCGCCGCGCCGCGGCGGCTCCTGCCGCTCGATCCAGTAGCGCTGGCGTTCGAAGGGATAGGTCGGCAGCGACACCCGGTGGCGCCGCCCATGCTGCTCATGCCGATGGAATCCCTCCCACGCGATGGGCAGGCCGGCCAGCCAGAGCCGGCCCTGGGCCGCGAGCAGGGCTTCGACATCGGTGATCTCCTCCTGCGGATGGCGCATCGAGGAGACGACAGTGCGGGGGCCGGCGCCATTGAGCTTGGCCAGGGCACCCAGGCTCCGGCCCGGGCCGACCTCGAGGAGCACCACATCCGGGTCTTCGAAGATCGTCTTGAGCCCGGCGGAGAAGCGCACCGGCAGGCGCAGGTGACGGGCCCAGTAGAGCGGGTCGGTCGCCTGCTCGGGACGGATCCAGGTGCCGGTGAGGTTCGAGACGTAGGGGATCCGCGGCGCGCTCATCGCCACCCGCGCGACGCGCCCGGCATAGGGCTCGACGACGGGATCGAGCATCCAGGAATGGGCGGCGTAAGGCATGGGGACGGGGCGGCAGCTGACGCCGCGGGCGCCGAGCTCGCGGTCGAGCTCCGTGATCCGCTCGCCAGAGCCGGAGACGACACAGACCGCCGGCCCGTTGACGGCGGCGAGCGACAGCCCGTCGCCCAGGAGCGGCAGGACCTCCTCCTCGGGCAGGGGCACGGCGAGCATGGCGCCGGGCGGCAGCCGCCGGAGCAGCGCCGCCCGGTCGGCGACCAGCGCCAGGGCATCCTCGAGCGTGAAGACCCCCGCCAGATAGGCGGCGACGTACTCGCCGAAGCTGTAGCCGATCAACGCCCGAGGCTCGATGCCCCACTCGCGCCAGAGGAGCGCCAGGGCGGTTTCGACGGCGAACAGCACCGGGTTGGAGGCGTCGGGCTGACGCAGCCGACGCTCCGCCTCCAGAGCCGCCTCCGCCGCGGGATAGAGAACGGTACGCAGGTCGTAGCCGAGCCGTGGCAGCAGCAGCTCCGCGCAGCGGTCGATCTTGGTCCGGAAGGTCGGCTCCACCCGGTAGAGGTCAAGGCCCATGTTGACGTGCTGGGCCCCCTGACCGGGCAGGAGGAAGACGACCGGCCGGTCGCGCCCCTCGCAGACGTTGCTCAAGAGGCGCTTGGGATTCCGCTCGCCAAGGGCCGCGATGGCGTCCTCGGCATCGCGGCAGACGAGCATCCGGCGATGGCCGAACCCGCGCCGCCCCCGCGGCAGGGTATAGGCGACGTCGGCACGGCCGCGGCCGGGCTCACCTGCCTGACGTCGCGCCAGGTTGTCCGTCGCCGTCTCGAGCGCCGCCGCCGACCGCGCCGAGACCACCAGGAGCTGGGCCGACCGCGCGGACGCGGTGAGCGGCGCGGCCGGAAGCGGCGGCGCCTCCTCGAGCACCACATGGGCGTTGGTGCCTCCGATACCGAAGGAGCTCACTCCAGCGCGCCGCGGGAAACCGCTCGCCGGCCAGTCGCGGAGCTCGGTATTGACGTAGACCGGCCCGTTCGCGAAGTCGATCTGCGGGTTCGGCGCGGAGAAGTGGAGGCTCGGCGGAATCTGCCCATGCCGCAGCGCCAGGGCGGCCTTCATGAAGCCCGCCACGCCGGCCGCCGTGTCCATGTGGCCAAGGTTGGTCTTGATCGAACCGAGGGCGCAGAAGCCCCGTTTGCCGCTCCGCGACAGCACCTGGGAGAGGGCGGCGACCTCGATCGGATCGCCGAGGATCGTGCCAGTGCCGTGCGCCTCGACGTAGCCGATCGACCCGGGGTCGACGCCAGCCACCGCCTGCGCCTCGGCGATCACCGCCGCCTGGCCCTCGACGCTCGGCGCCGTGAAGCCCACCTTCGAGGACCCGTCGTTGTTGATCGCCGAGCCCCGGATGACGGCGTAGATCGAGTCGCCGTCGGCGAGCGCGCGGTCGAGGCGTTTCAAGACCACGATGCCCGCGCCGCTGCCGCCCACGGTACCCCGTCCCGCGGCGTCGAAGGCCCGGCAGTGCCCGTCCGGCGAGAGGATGCTCGCCTCCCGATAGAGATAGCCCGCCTTGGCGGTCGCCATCGTCACGCCGCCGGCCAGGGCCATGTCGCACTCGCCGTGCACGAGGCTCTCGCACGCCATGTGAATGGCGACCAGCGAGGTCGAGCAGGCCGTCTGCACGGCGACGCTCGGGCCTTTGAGGTTCAGCTTGTAGGAGACGCGGGTCGGCAGGAAGTCCTTGTCGTTGCCGATCTGGATCTGTGTCTCGCCTACCGTAGCGACGAATTCCGGCCGCGAAAAGAGGTTCGTGAGATAGCTGCTCATCCCCGCGCCGGCATAGAGCCCAATCGCCCCGGGGTAGCGCTCCGGATCATAACCGGCGTCCTCCAGAGCCTCCCAGGCACACTCGAGGAAGATCCGCTGCTGGGGGTCGATGGTCTCCGCCTCGCGGGGGTTGTAGCCGAAGAACGAGGCATCGAAGAGGTCCACCTCTTCGAGATAGCCGCGGGCGCGGACGTAGCTCGGATGAGCGAGGGTCTCGGCGGAAACTCCGGCGGCAAGGAGCTCCTCCGGCGAGAAAAAGCGGATCGATTCCACTCCCGCGCAGAGGTTGCGCCAGAGCTCCCCGGGGTTCTCGGCGCCTGGGAAACGGCCCGCCATCCCGATGACCGCGACCGGCGGCCGCTCGCTCGCCCGGGCCGTGGAGCGCGAATGCGCCCGGTCGCGGCCAGCCCGCAGGGCGGCGGGGCCCTCGGGCCCACCCTCGGCGGTACGGGCCGGACTCATGTGGGCGGCGAGGGTGCGCACGGTGGGAAAGCGGAAGAGGTCGACCATCGACGGCGCGAGCTCGTCTTCTCCCAGCCGGCCATGCACCTGGGCCACCAGGAGGGAATGACCGCCGAGGTCGAAAAAGTTGTCGTCGAGCCCCACTCTGTCGACTCCCAGCACCTCCTGCCAGATGGCGGCGATCCGCCGCTCGGCCGCGCTCTCCGGGGCCACGTAGGCGACGCCTTCGTCGCGCCGGTCGGCCGCCGGAACGGGCAGCGCCTGGCGGTCGAGCTTCCCGTTGTCGGTGACCGGCAGCTCGGCCAGGGGGACGAAAGCGGCTGG
>JAXDLD010000553.1:0-10370 GCA_034666805.1 Acidobacteriota bacterium | reverse complement strand
GGGGCGGCGGCGCCGGCCGAAAGATGTCGGTCGGCGGACGCGAAGGCACGAGGTCGATCCCCTTGGGCGGCTGCGCCGGCTGCTGGCCGGGCTGGGCCTGCGGGTTGCCGTCCTCGCCCACCGCCGGTCCGTTCGGGCTGCCGGCCTCGCCGGGCCGCAGGCCGCGCGGCAGCCGCTGGATGCGGCGGCGGATGGCGTCCTGGATCTGCTCCGGCGACCCCTCCTGGCCGTCGAACGGCCCCTCGGCCTCCGACTCCAGGCGTGGGGTGGCGCCGCGGAAGCTGATGTTCGACTCCGTGCCGACCCAGATCGGCAGCAGGTCCTCCTGGGTGATCTCGGCCTGGCGGATGATGTGCGGGGTGATGGTCAGGATGACGTCGGTCCGCTGGTGCTGGGTCCGCTTGTCCGCGAACAGCCGGCCGATCACCGGGATCTCCGACAGCCCCGGCAGGCCGGTGTCGTTGGTGCTCTCGTCGGTGCGGATCAAGCCGGCCATGAAGTTGGTCTCGCCGTCCTTCAGGCGGATGGTCGAGTCGATGGTGCGGGTGCCGATGATCGGCTGCGACTGGCCGCCCGAGCCGACGATCGAGCCGTTCAGCTGCGACACCTCGACCTTGACCTTGAGCGTCACCTCCTGGTTGTGATGGACGCGCGGCTCCATGTCGATCCGGATGCCGACGTCCTGGTACTGGAAGGAGGTGATGGGGACGATGCCGCCCGCGCCGCCGACGTTCTGGGTGTTGAAGGTGGTGAGCGGGATCGGCACCCGGTCGCCGATCACCAGGTTCGCCTTCTCCCCCTCGGTGATGCGGAGCTGCGGCTTGGCGAGGAGCTGGGCCTCGGTGTTCTGCTTGACGAAGTTGTACATGACGCTCGGGATGGTGAGCGCCCAGTTGGCCTGGTTCAGGAACTGGAGGTCGGAGACGTGGAGCTGGGGAGCCGTCGTCGTGCCGCCCGTGCCACCCGTGCCGCCGGTCGTCGTCCCGCCCAGGTCGAGGCTCTGGCGGATGCCGTAGGAGTCGAGGGCGACGCCGAGCTCGCGGAGCCGGGTCGTGTTGATCTGCAGGAGCTCGATGTCGACCACCACCTCGGCCTTCGACTTGTCGTTGGCCTCGATGATCCGCTCGGCGACCTTCACCTTGTCGGCGGTGTCGCGCAGGATGATGGCGTTCAGCTGCTCGTTGGTGGCGATCTTCTTGGCGTCGATCAGGCTCCTCAGGATGGTCGTCATCTCCTTGATCTCGGCGTTCGAGAGGAAGAAGGTCTGGATGACTAAATCCTCGTAGGTGCGGCGGTTCTGCGGGTTGTCGGCGGCGATGATGACGGTGTGCTCGTCGACCACCTTGTAGAAGTGGCCGGCCGCCCGCATCAGGGTTTCGAGCGCCGCCTGGGCGTTGACGTCCTTCAATTCGATCGCGATGTTCTGGTCCTTCAACTGGGGATCGAAGAGGATGTTGATGCCGAAGGCCTTGCCGAGCGCGCGGTAGATGTCGAAGATCGAGACCTCGTTGGGGAAGTCGAGCGAGATCGGCGTGTCGGAGCGCGGGTTGAGCTGCGGCGGCTGGGGCCGCGCGCCGCGGCTCTTCTTCTTCATCTCGTCGATCGAGGCCAGGTCCCTGTTCTGCCGGGCGGCGTTGTAGGCGTCCCGGGCATGCTCCAGCTCGGCCCGGGCGTACTGGTTCGAGGGGTCGAGCTCGACCGCCTGCTGGTACTCGACCAGGGCGCGGTCGATCACCCCCGAAGCCCGGAACTGCTTGCCCCGCTCGAAATGGACCTGGGAGTCCTTGGTCTTGGCGCGGAGGAGGGCCGCCTTGTAGGTGATGTTCCCGGGCTCGTTCTGAAGCGCCTTGATGTACTGGAGGACGGCTTCGTCCCAGTTCCCGGTCTGCTCGGCGATCGAGGCCTTCCGGTAAGCGCCGTAACTGCTGCATCCGGTAATCGCCAGCATCGCCGCCAGGGTCATCAGGGCGAGCAGCAGGAGCGGGATTCGCAGGGCGTGGTCACGCATCGTTTTATTCATTTCCTTCCTATCTGGGGGGCACCGCGGCTCCGGGGACGCCCGGAGCGCCAGGCTTGGCAGTTCCGGCCGCCACCCGCTGCGGAGGCGCCTCGGGGAGGAGGGTATAGGAGACGTCGACCGACTCGTAGCCGAGGTGGGACAGGACGAAGTTCCCCGTGATCCTCTCACCTTCTCGTACGTTGTAGATCGTCTTTCCGTCGCTGAAGACGGCGAACCGCCGGGTCGGCGGCCCGAAAGTGCCGAGGTAGCTCAGGGTGAAGGGAGGCGGCGTGTGCTCCCGGATGTACTGCGCCTTCTCCGCCGCCAAGCGCTCCTGGCGCAGCCGCTCCTCGGCGAGCAGGCGCTCGCGCTCGAGGTCGGCCTTCGAGGGCGGCGGAGGAGGAGGAGGCGGGGGCGGCGGCGGCGGCACGTAGAAGCGCCAGGGGTCGCGCCCCGGGGTGAAGGAGTGCGGCACCTGGTCGAGCTGGGCCACGCGCAGCTCCTTGACCTCCCGGGTCGGCGCCGCCTCGCCCTTGCCGCCACGCCCGGCACCGCCGGCACCGCCGGCGAAGACCGGGGTGGCCGCGGGCGCGGCCGGGGCCCCCTCCTCGTCGCCGGCGTGCGGGCGCGCGCTCATCCCCATCGGCGGCGCCGTGGGCTCGTCGTCCCCGCCCAGGTAGCGCCAGCCGGCCGCCACGAGGAGGAGGACCACGAGGACCCCGAGGAGCACCTTCTGCCGGTTCACGAGGTCGCCCCCGGCGTTCGCGGCATCGCCGGCATTTTCGGTGTCGGGGGCCGTTCCTTGGTGAAGAGGGTCGAGAGGGTCAGGTTCATGCGCAGCTCTTCCCCCTTCGAAGCCTCGGACACGCTCGCGTCCTCCAGGGTGAGGAAGGAGTCCGACAGCTCGAGGAGGTTCAGGAACTTGCGGAGCGCGAGATAGTTGCCGTCCACCGAGAAGATGAACGAGCGCTTGACCAGGCCGTAGTCCTCGATCTCCAGCTCGGGGTAGGCGATCGACCCGGGATTGAGCCCGGCCCGCCGGGCGAGGCTCTGCACCTCGGCCGTCACCTCGGTAAACCGCTGGCGCCGGGTGGCGAAGCGGTCGTAGAGGGAATCGACCTGGCGCCGGTTGGCGTCCGCCCGCTCGATGAGCTTCTCCAACCCGAGGCGGTTGGCCTCGAGCGTCTTGAGCTCGTCCTTCCGGGTGTTGATTTCGCGCGCCAGGGATTGAACGTTCCCGGCGTAGCCCAGCCGGTAGACGGTGAAGGCCCCCACGTTGGCGAGGAAGAAGACCAGGGCCGGAAGCCAGATCCAGAGGCGCTGGCGCCAGATCTCGTCGCTTTGGGTCATCGTCCCGGCCCTCCTTCGGCGCCAGAGGCAGAGAGTGGCGGCGGCACGCCGACCCCCGGCACGCCGAGGCCCGGAACCCCGGCTCCGGGGTGGACCGGCGCCCTGCCCGAGGCGAGCGGCTGCACCTCTTTGATCTGGGGCTTGACCTCGGGGACCTCCGTCCGGTGGCGCGCCCGCGCCCCCCCCGCCCTCGGAGCCGGCGGCTCGATCATCACCGCCCGGGTGGCGCCCCGCGGCAGATAGTCGACCCGGAGGTCGAAGCGGATGACCCCCTTGCCCTCGTCCTTCGTCTGCTGCAGGAGGTTGGGGTCGGCGAAGGAGGCGTCGGCGAACAGGTTGTCGACGAACTTCAAGAGCGCCGCGTCGCTCTTCGACTCGCCGTTGATGGCCAGGGTGACCCGGCCGTCCGGGTTCTTCTTCTTCGGTGCCGGGGCGCCCCGCCGGCGGCGGTCGGCCTGCGGATCGACGACGCCGTGCGGCGACAGCCGGGTCAGGCGGACGTCGGTGGGCAGGAGCCGCGACATGCGGTCGAAGAGCTGGCTCCAGCCGAAGGTGCGCTCGGAGATCTTCTCGTTCAAGAAATCCACCTGCTCGTTCTGGGCCGCCAGGTTCAAGTTGGCGAAGCGGTCGTCCGTCATCCGGATCATCCGCTGCTCCTTCTCCTTCTGCTGCACGACCCGGGCGAGCTGCGCCCGCTTCTCCCCGGTGCCCGCGACATAGGAGATGTAGACGAAGGCGTTCCCCAGGAGGAGGAGCCCGCCAAGCAGCCAGAGGAGGACGGCGACGCGGGTCACCGGGCGGCCGTTGACGAACGGCCGCCGTGAGAGGTTTAAGCCCCCGACGCTCACAGGACCTCCCGCCGCGCCGCGCCGAGCATGGGGGCGACCTCGCGCCAGGCCGGCTGGGCGCCGAGCGCCACGTCGGCCTGGAGGGGCGGCAGATGGCGGGCGGCGAGCGGCTCGGCCGGAGTGCCCAGGCCCTCGCTCAGACGCTCGACCCAGATCGGCTCCAGGGCCTCCGGGGCGGCGAGCAGGACCCGGGCCAAACCGACGCCCGGGAAGTGCTCGTCGAGGAAGTTCTTGGTCAGTTTCAGGTCGCGGGTGACGAGGCTCGCCCGCGCCGCCTCCGGCAGCGACCCGGTGAAGGCCTTGAAGCGGTGGAGGATCGGCTCGCTGCCGTGGACGAAGGCCAGGGTGTAGCCCTCCTCCTCGACCACCACCAGGGCCCAGAAGCCGGGCTCCGGACCCTCCTCGCCCAAGGCGGAGATCAATGCCAGGCTGGTGTTGGTGATCTCGCCCAGGCGGACGCCGGCGGCGGCGAAGGCCTCCTCCAGCTGGGTGAGGAGCTGCTCGACGGCGAACCCCAGGAGGAGCCGGTGCGGCTCGTCGGCCGGCTGGCTGGGCAGCGGCTCGACCTCCTGCGCCCCGATCCGCAGCTCGTCGACCCGGAACGGCACCAGGCGCTTCAATTTCCAGCGCAGGACGTCGTCCTTCGCCGCCGCCGCCCGCGGCAGCTCGGTCGAGTCGGCGAAGCTCACCCGCAGCCAGGCGTCGGGGATGACGAGCGACGCCTCGCGCACCCCGGGAAGCTCCTTGACGAGCCCGGAGACCAGGGCCTGGAAGGCGCGCGGGTCGCGGAGCGGCCCGCCCAAGGGGCCGGCCAGGAAAGCGTCCGGCGGCAGGGGAACCGCGCGGTAGGCGCGGAAACGGAAACCAGCTTTACCCGCTCCGCCGCGAGCGAACTGTCCATAGCGCAGCCGCCGCTCCGTCAGGTCGAAGACGTGCGGCGGCACGGGCAGCGGCGAGAAGCCGAGCGCGCGCTTAATCCACGAAGGTGACTTTGTTGATCTCACGCAGAGTGGTCACTCCCTTGAGAGCCTTCTCGAGCGCCGACTCGCGCAGGAAGGTCATGCCTTCTTCCTTAGCGGCGCGCTTGATCTCCGAGCCCGGCCGCCGGTCCAGGATCAGCTCGCGGATGTTGTCCGAGAGGTCGAGCAGCTCCGACACCGCGAGCCGCCCGTGGAAGCCGGTGCCGTTGCACTCGATGCAGCCCGCCCCCTCGTAGAAGGTGAAATCCGAGTAGGTCGAGGCGTCCAGACCGCTGTCGTCCAGAACCTGGCGCGGCATCTTGACCGGCCGCTTGCAGTGCGGGCAGATCATCCGCACCAGGCGCTGGGCGAGGATGCAGTTGAGCGCCGAGACGAAGTTGTAGAGGTCGACGTTCATGTTGAGGAAGCGCCCGAGGACGTCGACGACGTTGTTGGCGTGGACGGTCGTGAACACGAGGTGCCCGGTGAGCGCCGACTGGATGGCGATCTGCGCTGTCTCCTCGTCGCGGATCTCGCCGACCATGATCTTGTCCGGGTCGTGGCGGAGGATCGAGCGCAGGCCGCGGGCGAAGGTCAGCCCCTTTTTTTCGTTGACCGGAATCTGGGTGATGCCGCGGAGCTGGTACTCGACGGGATCCTCGATCGTGATGATCTTGTCCTCCGAGGTCTGGATCTCGGAGAGGCAGGCGTAGAGGGTGGTCGTCTTGCCCGACCCCGTGGGCCCGGTCACCAGAACCATCCCGTAGGGCTCGCGGATCGCCTTCCTTAGCTTCCGCATCATCTCGTCGTCGAAGCCCAGGATGTCGAGTCTGAGGCTCTTGAAATCCTTGTTCATCGACTCCTTGTCGAGGATTCGGATGACGCAATCCTCGCCGTGGACCGAAGGCATGATCGAGACGCGGAAGTCGATCGTCCGCCCCTTCAAGCGCAGCTTGAAGCGGCCGTCCTGGGGGATGCGCTTCTCGGCGATGTCCAATTCCGACATGACCTTGATACGGCTGATGATCGTCTGGTGGTGGCGCTTGTCGATCGGCTCCATCGCCTGGTAGAGGACGCCGTCGATCCGGTACTTGATGATCACCTCGGTGTCGCGGGTCTCGATGTGGATGTCCGAGGCCCGCCGCTGGATGGCGTTGAACATCGTCGAGTCGACGAGCTTGATGATCGGGCTGGTGTCGGCGGTGATCCGGTTGATCGACAGGACCTCTTCGCCCTCGTCGTCCTCCTGGACGAGCTGGATGCGGAAGTCCTCCGAGGCCTCGTCCATCACCCGCTGGGCGCTCTCCGACTTCTGGAGGATCTCGGCGATCGCCGAGCGCACGCCGACCTTGACCTCGACCGGCTGGCCGAGGAGCATCTCCATCTCGTCGATCTTGACGACGTCCGAGGGGTCGGCCATGACGACGGCGAGGCGGCCGTCCAGCTGCTCCTCGGGGATGAACCCGTAGCGCAGCATCAAGTCGAACGGGATGCGGCGGAAGAGGTCGTTCTCGATCCGGAACCGCGTCATGTCGACGAACTCGAGCCCATAGCGGTCGGCGAACGCCTCCGCCTCGCGGCGCTCCCCGGCGAGGCGTAGGCGCGCCTGCTCGACGGTCTCCGTCTCGATCTCTTTGGCCACCGGGGCCGGCTTCGTGTTGACTACCATCCGATCACCTCTTCAAAGCTCAAAGGTGTCCCAGGGGGACTTGGCGGGGACATCCACAACAACCGGGCCCCGCCGGCTCTTCCCCTAGAACTTCGCCGAGCCCAGCATGGAGAACATGGGCAGGTAGATCGACACCAGGAGGAGACCGATGATAAGCCCCATGAAGACGAGCATCATCGGCTCGACGAGCGACAGGAGGCGCCCCATGCGCGTCTCGACCTGCTCGTCCAGGAGGTCCGAGACGTTCGACAGCATCTCGTCCAACGCTCCGGTCGCCTCGCCCACCTTGATCATGTCGATCGACATGTCGACGAACATGCCGCTCTGCTCCAGAGCGACGTAGAACGGTTTGCCCTCGCGGACCATCTGGATCGTCGGCTCGAGCATCGCCCGCACGTGGGCGTTGCCGACCGAGGAGACGGCGATCTCGAAGGCCGGCACGAGCGGGATGCCGCCGGCAAGGAGCGTCGACAGCGAGCGCGAGAACTCCGAGAGCGCGAAGCGGTGGAGGACCGGCCCCAGGAGCGGCAGCCGGATCTTCCAGCCATCGAGCGTGACCGCCCCCTCCGGGGTCTTCGACATCCGGCGCAGGAAGGCGGCGAGGAAGCCCAGGCCGATCAGCCCCCAGGCCCAGTTCCAGAGGATGAAGGGCCGCGACGAGGCGAACCGCGAGAACCCCAGGGTGATGCGGGTCAGGAGCGGCAGGTCGACCTGCAGGTCGTTAAAAAAGATCTGGAACTTGGGCACGACGAAGATCGCCATGATGGCGATCATGGTGATCGACAGGCAGACGAGGACCGCCGGGTAGACGAGGGCCGAGATGACCTTCTTCCGTGCCTCCAGGACCAGCTTCATGTAGCGGATGAAGCGGCGGATGACGAGCTCGAGCTCGCCGCTCCGCTCTCCCGCCTTGAGCGACGAGGGGTAGAGCCGCGGGAACATCTCACCGTGGGCGGCGAAGGCCTCGGAGAGGTCGGCGCCGCTTTTCACCTGGTCGCGGATCTCGACCATCACCGCCTTAAAGCCCGGGTTGGGCAGGCGTTCGAGCATCAGGTCCAGGGTCTGGAGGAGGGGGAGCCCGGCGCGCAGGAGGGCCGCGAGCTCCTGGTTGAAGACGAGGAACTCCTCGGTCTTGATCCGCCGCCGGCGCACCATCCCGCGGGCGGCGCCGGAGAGCGCCGCGTTCCGCGGCACGCCCTTCCGGCGGATCTCGAAGATGTGGTACCCGCGCTTGTCGAGCTCGCTCCGCAAGGCGCGCTCGTCGGCCGCCGTGTGCGCCTCCTCGAGCACCCGGCCATCGGGGGTTCCGATCCTGCAAACGAACTGCATCGTCTTACCTCGTGCCCCCGTCGCGGAGCGTCAGCACCACCATCAGGGCCTCGCGGCTCCCCTCGCTCTTGGCGAGCCCCAGACTCATGGTCTGATCCAGCCAGAGGTTCAGGTTGGTGTGCAGCAGCTCCTGCGGCACCCGCTTGGGGGAGCGGCGGGCGATCTCGAAGTCGGCCAGCCGGACCCGGCGGTCGGGGAGCACCGTCCCCAGCCGGAAGGCGACCTGGTAGCCCTCGCCGATCTCGTAGGTCACCGACTCCCCCTCGACCGGCTGGAGCTGCGCCTGGGCCTCCATGTCGTAGTTGTCGTAGAGGAGGATCTTGCGCAGCCGGCGGGTGAGCTCCTCGGGGAGGTCCGAGTGGTTCATGGGCGGCGACACCGTGCTCCGGCTGGCCCGCACGATCATGATGTCGACCCGGAGCGGCCGCGGCGCGTGGTCGAAGCTCCGCAGCACCGGCAGGATGCGGGAGAGGGCGCCGGCGACGTCGCGGATCACCAGGGTGTTGTCCCCCGGCTGCAGCTCGACCGTCCCGCGCTCCGAGAGGAGCGGATGGACGAGGGGGATGGCGTCGCTCGCCCGCTGGTGCTTCAGGGTATAGGCGTGAAGGACCAGGACCTCGTCCAAGCGCTCCACCCGGGGCACACCCTGGCCCCGTGCCGCCTCCCCGGCGAAGAGGGAGAGCACCAGAATCAGCAGCAGGCGCGCGAAATCGCGGCTTCTAAGGCGCATCTGAAGACTCGGGAGTTTAGCGCGAAAGGGCGGAAACGCCCATCCGCGCGGGAATAATAACGGGCAGGGACCCCGGGGACGGCGCTTCAGACGTCGAATCAGACATCGAACCGCTCGTCCACGATCATCACCACGGAGAGATTCTTGCCGCCGTCCATCTGATAGACCCGGGCGGCGGGGCGGTTGAGCTCCTCGACCATGGGCACCTGCTCCGAGGCGAAGCGGGGGACCGCCTGCGAGGCGTCGGCGGCCAGTGCGGCCAGGGGAACGGGAAAGGCGATTCCCGAGTGGGCGATCGCGCCCTTCAGAGCCAGCCGAACGTCCCGGTGCACCTGGCCCGTCCCCAGAGAGAGTGCCGCGGCGGCCAGGGCGGCGGCGGCCCCCCAACGTTTCCAGGCCGTCCAGACCGCCCGCTCGCGCGGGGGTTCCAGGCGCCGGGCCGTGCGCATGGCGGCGACCGCATGGCGCATCGACTCGACCTCGGCGGCTTCGGCGCTGGCGCTCATCTCCGAGGAGAGAGCCGGCAGGCGCCGGAAGAGGAGGGTCGGGTCGGCTTCGAGAGCGGTCCGGCGGCAGGCCGGGCAAGCGTCCAGGTGCTCCAGGGCGGCGGGCCAGCCGGCCGGCTCCTCCATGCCAGGGCCAGGGCCGTCGTTCCGGTGCGTGGTGAGAGCACGCCAGTCGGGGCAGGGGCCGGTCACAGGGACTCCTCCTTGTCGAGGGCGGCCACCCAGCCGGCGGCGTACTCCGGATAGCGCTCTACCAGCTCGCGGCGCAGGAGCTTCCTGGCGTTGAACAGGTGATTGCGGACCGTCGACTCCCGGCAGCCGACGACCTCGGCCACCTCCTGGGAGGAGAGCCCCTCGACCTCTCGTAGCAGGAAGACCAGGCGCTGCTTCTCGGACAGGCGGGTCGACAGCTCGTGGAAGATGGCGGCCACCTCGCCCTGCTGCAGGCGGGAGAGGTCGCGCTGGGCGCGGCCGTCGGCCACCTGGCGCAGGTGCTGGCGCACCGGCTCGGCGCTCTTCTCGCGGCTCCGGCGCGACCGCAGGTGGTCGATCGCCAGGTTGCTCGCGATGCGGTAGATCCAGGTGTTGGGGCTGAAGCGGTCGTCGAAGCGGGTGCGGTTCTCCCAGACCTTGAAGAACGTCACCTGGACGACGTCGCGCGCCTCCTCGACATCGCCCAGGATGCGGCTGGCGAGCTGCAGGAGGGGCTTGGTCTTCCTCCCGATCAGCTCGTTCAAAGCCGCCTCGCTCCCGCCCTTGAGAGCGAGGAGGAGGTCGCGATCGGTGGAGTCCGCCCAGGCTGGACGGCTGCGCTGGCTGCGATCGTTGCGGTCGGTGTAGACGAGCTCTAGCATCGTAACTGTATACGGCCCTCGTTCGGGGTACGTCTAAAGGGGCGGGCCGGGGAGCCGATCGGGCAAACTTCACCCAGCCGGAGCGTCCGCGCACGAGACCATTATACTGCCGGCCGGTATGCAGTC
>JAXDLD010000552.1:0-8553 GCA_034666805.1 Acidobacteriota bacterium | reverse complement strand
AGGAACCAGAGCCGCTCCTGAGCGTAGGAGAGCGGCAGGCGGGCGGGTCGCGGCTGCCGGCCCACCCTTTCGCGCTCCACCCGGTGCGAGCGCAGGCTTTCGACATGCGCCGCCAACTCCGCGAGGGCCGGAGCTTCGAAGACGCGGCGCAGCGGCAGCTCGACCGAAAAGCAGCTCCTGATGCGGGAGACGAGCTGCGTAGCGAGGAGCGAGTGCCCGCCAAGGGCGAAGAAGTTGTCCCCGCGACCGACCCGGGAGATGCCGAGGAGCTCACACCAGATCGCGGCGACGATCTCCTCGGCGGCATGGAGTGGCTGGCCGCCACCCGGCACGACCGCCGCGGGTTCTGGCGGCCCTGGCAGGGCCCGGCGATCGAGCTTGCCGTTGGCGTTCAGGGGGAACGCGGGGAGGGGTACGAAGGCCGCCGGCAGCTTGTGCTACGGTAGCCGGGCGGCGTGGAACGAACGCAGCTCCCGCGCATCCGGAACGGGATTCGCGACGATGTACGCCACCAGGCGCCGATCCCCCGGCCGCCGATCCTCGCGCGCCAGCACCGCGGCTTCGGCCACTCCAGGATAGGCGGTCAGCACGGATTCGATCTCTCCGGGCTCGATGCGGAAGCCGCGCACCTTCACCTGGTCGTCGGCGCGGCCGAGGAACTGCACCACCCCGTCGGCGTGGAACCGGGCGAGATCGCCGGTACGGTAGAGCCGGGTTCCCGGCACGCCGCTCACGGCGTCGGGGACGAACCGCTCGGCCGTAAGCCCGGGGCGACCCAGGTAGCCGCGCGCCGGGACGGCTCCGCCCAGGTAGAGCTCGCCGGCGATCACCGCCGGCACCACCCGGAGCTGCCGATCGAGCAGGTAGAGGCGGACGCCGTCGAGCGGCCGGCCGATCGGCGGCAGCTCCGGCCACTCCGCCGGCGGTCCGGTGAGGCGAAAGAAAGAGACCACATGCCCTTCCGTGGGGCCGTAGTGGTTGTGGAGCGTGCAGCCGGGAAGCTCTTGGAACCAGCGGACCAGGGCGGGGGTCACGCGGAGCTGCTCGCCGGCGGTGATCACGTCGCGCAGCACGAGCGGCGGGCCGCCCGCCGCGACCTCGGCCAGCTGTAAAAGCGCCACCGGTGGCACGAACAGCCGCTCGATCCGCTCGTCCGCGAGCAGGCGGAGCAGCCGGTCCGGTTCACGCCTCGCCGCGTCGTCGGCGATCACCAGCTCGCCCCCCTCGCCGAGGGTCGAGAAGATCTCCTGAAAGGAGACGTCGAAGCCGAGGTGCGCGAACTGCAAGGTCCGTGCTCCGGCGGCGGGCAGCACGCCCCGCTGCCAGGCGAGCAGGTTGGCCAGCACCCGGTGGGGCATGGCGACTCCCTTCGGCCGCCCCGTCGAGCCGGAGGTGTAGAGGACGTAGGCGAGATTCTCCCCGCTCGCGCCGCTCTCCGGGTTGCTCTCGCCGTCCTCCTCCCCCTCTTCATCCCTCTCTTTTGTCGCTTCGATCGCCAGGACCGGCAGACCGTCCGCCCAGGGCGGCAGGGCGGCGCGGGGGAGGTCGGTCAACAGCACCTTCGTTCCCGCGTCCTCCAGCATGAAGGCCAGCCGCTCCGGCGGGTAGGTAGGATCGAGCGGAACGTAGGCGCCTCCCGCCTTGAGCGTGGCGAGGATCGCCACCAGCATGAGTGGCGAACGCTCGGCGAGAATCCCCACCCGAGCTTCCGGGGAGACCCCAGCGGCGCGCAGCTGCCGGGCGAGGCGGTTGGCCTGCGTATTGAGCTCACCGTATCGGAGGGTGACCTCACCCGACCTCACCGCGACGGCCCGAGGCGTGCGCCCGGCCTGGCGCTCGACGCGCAGGTGGACGGGCGACTCCGCGGCCGCCGTCGCCGGGGCGCGGTCGTTCCATTCGGCCGTCAGCTGCCGGCGTTCACCCACGGCGAGGAGCGGCAGCTCCCCGACCGCCCGCGCGCCGGGCTCCCCCGGCTCCGATACCGCGGCGAGCAGCGTCTCTAAATGGCCGAGGAAGCGCTCCACCGTCGTCTGGTCGAACAGGTCGGTCGCGTACTCGAGCGTCCCGGCCAACCCGCTCCCCTGGGCTCCCAGCGCCAGATAGAGGTCAAACTTCGCGGTGCCGCTCGCGATCGGCACCGGCGACAGGCGCAGACGACCGAGCTCACAGGCGGCGATGGGCGCTTCATGCAGCGCCAGCAGGACCTGGAAGAGCGGGCTGTGTCCGAGGCTGCGCTCGGGGGCCAGCTCGGCCACCAGTTCCTCGAACGGCAGTTCCTGGTGAGCGTAGGCGGCGAGCGCGGTGGCGCGGACCCGGGCCAGGAAGCCGGCGAACGGCTCCGCCTCCCGCAGGTCGCCGCGCACCACCAGGGTGTTGACGAAGAACCCGATCAACCCTTCGATCTCGGGCCGAGTGCGGTTGGCGACCGGCGTGCCCACCAGAACTCCGGGCTCGCCGCTCCAGCGGCTGAGGAGCACCTGGAAGGCCGCGAGGAGGAGCATGAACCGCGTCACCCCGTGACGCCGGCTCACCGCCTGGAGACCGTCCTGCCGGACCGCCGGCAGGCGTACCGCCACCTGCCGCCCGCGCAGGCTCTGCACCACCGGCCTCGGGCGGTCGGTCGGTAGCGCGAGGAGGGCCGGCGCGCCGGCGAGCTGCTCGCGCCAGAAGGCGAGCTCGCCCTCCCGCTCCTCTCGCAGCGAGCTGTGTTGCCAGGCCGCGAAGTCCGCGTACTGGACGGCGAGATCCGGCAAGGGCGAGGGCTCACCCGCGGCAGAGGCGCTATAGAGAGCGGTCAGCTCGTCGAGGATTACCCCCATCGACCAGCCGTCGCAGACGATGTGGTGCAGCACGAGCAGCAGCGCGTGCCGCTCCGCGGCCAGCCCCACCAGGATCCCGCGGTACAGCGGGCCCCGCGCGAGGTCGAAAGGCCGCGACGCCTCCCGCCTCACCAGGCGCTCCAGCTCCCGCTCCCCTGCGGGCAGCTCCTGGAACTCGACGCGACAGGGTGGCCACGCACCCGTCGCCGCGATCACCTGCACCGGCTCGCCGGACGCCGCTTCGAACCGCGTCCGCAAGACCTCGTGCCGGGCCACCAGCCGTGCCAGAGACCGCCAGAGCGCCGCTTCGTCCAGCGGGCCGTCCAACCGTACCAGGACCGGCACGTTGTAGGCGGCGCTGCCGGGCTCCAGCTGGTCGAGGAACCACAGCCGCCGTTGCCCCGGCGACAGCGGCAGCGGCCGGCCGCGTTCGGCCCGCGGGATCGGCGGCAGCGGCGCGCGCCCGCTGGCGCCGATCCCGCGGGCCGCCTCCACCCGCGCCGCGAGCGCGGCCACCGTCGGCGCCTCGAAGAGCGCCCGCACCGGCAGTTCCACCGCCAGCGACCGCCGCACCCGCGACAGAACCTGGGTGGCCAGCAGCGAGTGGCCGCCGAGCTCGAAGAAGCTGTCGTCCCGGCCCACCGCCTCGATCCCCAGCACCTCCTCCCAGATGCCGGCCACCAGCTCCTCGGCCGGCGTGGCCGGCCTCCTCTTCCCTTCCGCCGCTGCCGGCTCCGGAGTCGGCAGCGCGCGGCGGTCGATCTTGCCGTTCGCCGTCAAGGGCAGGCGGTCCAGCACGACGAAGGCGGCCGGCACGAACGGCCCCGGCAGGCGCCCGGCGAGGAAATCGCGCAGCACGCCCGCGTCCGCCCCCCGGCCGGCCGTCCCGGAGAGCACCACATAGGCGACGAGGCGGTCGCCTCCCGCCGGATCGCGCCGGGTCACCACCACCGCCTGGCGCACGGCAGGGTGCACCGACAGGGCCGCCTCGACCTCCCCCATCTCGATGCGGAAGCCGCGCACCTTGACCTGATGGTCGATGCGGCCCAGCACCTCGAGGCCACGCCCCCCGGCGAGGTGCCGCGCGAGGTCGCCCGTGCGGTACAGGCGAGCCCCCGGCTCGGCCCCATCGCCGATCGGTTCGGGGACGAAGCGCTCGGCGGTCCGCTCGGGATGGCCACGATAGCCGCGAGCGAGGCCGGCGCCGCCGATGTAGAGCTCCCCGACCACCCCGGGAGGCACCGGCCGGAGCTCGCCGTCGAGCAGGAGGATACGGGTGTTCGCAATCGGCCGGCCGATCGAGACCGGCCCGTTCTCCCATGGCTCGAGCCGGAAGAGTGAAGACCACACGGTGGTCTCGGTGGGCCCGTAGAGGTTCCACAGCTCGCCGGTCCTAAGGGCCAGGGCCGTGGCCAGGGAGCGCGGCAGCGCCTCGCCGCCGCAGAGCGCCGTCAAGCTCGGCTCGCCCGCCCAGCCGGCGTCGAGGAGCAGCCGCCAGGTGGCGGGAGTGGCCTGAAGGGCGCTCACCCGTGGGGCGCCCGTGCCGCCGCTCAGGCGGCGGGCGAGCCAGGCGCCGTCCGCCGCCTCCTCTTCGCGGGCGAGCTCGACCGCGCCGCCTGAGAGGAGGGGCAGGAAGATCTCGAGCGCCGCGATGTCGAACGACAGCGAGGTCACGGCGAGGAGCCGCCCGCCCGGCGGGAGCCCCGGCGCGATGGCCATGGCGGCGAGGAAGTTGGCGAGTGCGGTGTGCGTCACCTCCACCCCCTTCGGCCGGCCGGTCGAGCCCGAGGTGAAGAGGACGTAGGCGAGGTTGGCACCTTCCGCCGGCAGCCTGGGCCGCCACGGCTCACCTTCCCGCTCCGCATCGCGAGCGTCGAGGAGCACGAGGTGCTCGGGGAGCACCGGCAGGCCGGCGAAGAGGCCCGCGGCCAGGGCGGCGTCGGTGATGAGGACCCGCGGACGGGCGTCCTCGAGCATCACGGAGAGGCGCTCTAAGGGGTAGGTCGGATCGAGCGGCAGGTAGGTGCCGCCAGCGGCGAGGACGCCCAGGAGGGCGACGACCAGCGAGGGAGAACGCCGGAGCGAGATGCCGACGAGGACCTCCGGGCCCACCCCCAGCTCGGCGAGGCGGCGGGCGAGGTGGTCGGTCTGGCGGCCGAGCTCAAAGTACGTGAGGCAGCTCTCTCCCTGGGCGACCGCGGGCGCCTCCGGGGTGCGCGCCGCCTGAGCCGCGAAGAGCGCGGGGACGGTCGACATGGGGAGCGCCGCGGCGGTGTCGTTCCACTCGCACCCGAGCTGGTGGAGCTCCGCGGGACCGAGGAGAGGCAGGGCGGAGACCGCCTCTTCGGGGCGCTCGACGACGCCGGCCAGGAGGGTGACGAAGCAGCGCAGCAGGCGGGCGGCCGTCGCGGCGTCGAAGAGGGCGTCGTCATAGGCGAGCACGGCCGAGAGCCGCTGGTCGCGGTCCTCCGTGTAGAGCTCCAAGTCATAGCGGACGGTCACCTCCGCTACGGGGAAGGCGCGCATCGTCACCCCGGGCAGCTCCTCCTGGCGCGACGGCACGTTGAGGAAGTTGAACAGCACCTGGAAAAGCGGGGAGTGACCGAGGCTGCGCTCGGGCGCGAGGGCTTCCACCAGGCGCTCGAAGGGGAGGTCCTGATGGGCGAAGGCGTCGAGGGCGCCGCGCCGCGCCTGGTCCAGGAGGGCCGCGAACGGCAGGCCCGCCGGGATACGGGCGCGCATCGGCAGGAGATTCAGGAAGAATCCGACGAGGGGCTCGAGCTCCTTCCTGTCGCGTCCGGCGACCGGCACCCCCACCACCAGGTCATTCTCTCCCGTGCAGCGGTGGAGGAGCGCCTGGAAGGCGGCGAGCAACAGCATGAAGGGGGTCGCTTCGCGCCGCCGGGCTAAGGTGCGCAGCCCCTCCGCCAGAGAGAGGGGAAGGACCATCTCGACCCGCTCCCCGTGGTGGCCCTGCCATGCCGGCCGCGGGCGGTCGGTGGGCAGGGCGAGGAGCGCGGGTGCTCCGGCGAGCGCCTGACGCCAGTGCTCGGACTCACGGAAGTTCCTCTCACCGGTCAGGTAGCCGCGCTGCCAGACCGCGAAGTCGGCGTACTGCACGGGAAGCGCGGGGAGGACCGGTGCCACCCCGGAGGCGAGGGCGCGGTAGAGAGCCCCCAACTCTGCGAAGACGACGCTCGCCGACCAGTTGTCGGCGGCGATGTGATGGACGGCGAGGAGCAGCAGGTGCTCGGAAGCCTCCCGGTGCACGAGGGCGACCCGCAGCACCGGCCCCCGCTGGAGATTGAACGGCCGCCGGCTCCAGGCGTTGGCCAGGCGATCGGCTTCAGCCCGCCCCGCCGCTTCCGGCAGGCGGCGCAGGTCGATGAGCGGCAGGGTGAGGGGGTCGACTGTGCCCGCCCGGGGCACGACCTGAACCGGCGCTCCGTCGCGTTCGGAGTAGGTCGTCCGCAGCACCTCGTGGCGACGGGCGATCCGGTCTAGGGCGGCGGCCAGGAGGCGGACGTCGAGCCGGCCGGTCAAGCGGACCGGGAAGCGCTCGGCGTAGTACCAGCTCCCCGGTTCCAGGCGGTCGAGGAACCAGAGCCGCTCCTGGGCGAAGGAGAGCGGGAAAAGGTCGCCCTCGGGCGCCCCGCTCCGCGGCAACCGGGGGATCTCCTGGGTCTCGCCGACGGCCTCATTCTTCTTCTGCAGGCGCCGGGCGAGGAGCGCGAGCTTCGCCGGCGAGAGCCCGTCGAGCCGGGAGCGCCCGCTACCAATCCCCTCCACGGGCGCCGCGGGCACCGCCGAGACCCCCTGCGGGAGCTCCGCGAGGTAGAGCTCGAAGGGCTCGACGCCCAGGCCGGAGACGAACGCGAGCGCCGCCCGCCGCGACTCTCGCGCACGGGCGTGGTAGCGCTCGCGGTCGCCCAGCAGCTCACGGAGCGCTTCCTCCCAGGGGCCCGGATCCTGCTCCGGCACCACGGCGATGGGGATCTTGCGCTCGTCGAACCGCTCTTCATACCGCCGTATCGGTCGGATCGGGAGAACTCCGCCCACGCCCAGTGTGGCCTCGGCGAGGCCGCCGGAGTCGCTCGCCAGCACCGGAACGCCCCGCAGCATCGCCTCGACCGCCACCTGGCCGAAGGCCTCGCCCCAGAGCGACGGCACGAGGAGGATCCGGCAGCGAGCGAAGATGCGATCGACGTCTGCCTCGGGTTCCAGGATCAGGACGTTGGGCAGCTCGGCGAGCGCCGCCCGATCCGCCGCCGTGGTCCCCCAGGTCGGCACCGCGGCAAAGGGGAGGTCCGGGCAGCGGCGGGCGAGCTCCAGGAAGATGCCGATCCCCTTGACGGTGCAGGGGTTGATCAGGGCGACCGCACCCGTTTCGAAGTTGTCGAAGACGGGAAAGGGGCCGTCGCCGTATACCGGAAAGCGCAGGACGGCGGCGGCAAGGCCGGCGTGGCGCGCCAGGTACTCCCGCACATAGTCGCTGACCGCGATGATCCCCGCCGCCTTCCGGAGCAGCTCGGTCCGACCTGGGCTGGCGAGGAAGCCGTCGGGCCCGAAAGGGAGGTGGAGCGTCGTATGGGCGATGTAGACCACCCTCCCGGGAACGGCCGCCAGGGCCTCTTCCAGGAGGATCTGCGCCGGGTCCTCCGAGGACACCAGGACCCGCTCGGCCGGACCCCGGAGGCGGGAGGCGGCACAGGCGCGCAGGCGCGCCCCGTCGAGCACGGCCTCGACCGTGACTCCGGCGTGGCGGAATTCGACCGCCCCGGGGTCGCCCCCGGTGGCGGCGCCGGAGACACCGGCCGCGGCGAGGTCGGCGAGGCAGCGCTCGAGGCTCACCGCCCGTTCGCCACCGGCGGTGCCCACCACCCGGCAGTCGTGGCCGCGCGCCGCAAGGCGCTCCAAGAGCAGCCGGTTCGCCTTGTTGGCTCCGCCCAGGGAGGGGATGTAGGCTGAGCTCTGCAGGAGGAGGATGCGCAAGCGCGTCAGCCCTCCTCTTCGCTGGCGAGCAGGGCTCGGGCCTCGTCATCCGACAGGCTGGCGAGTTCGAGCAGGGCGGTGGCGAGGTCGTCCTCGTCCGCCTGGCTCACCTGGAAGTGCGCGATGGCCTGCGCCAGGCCCGCCACCGTCGGACTGTTCTCGAACAGGGCGGAGAGCGGTATGTTCACCCCGAGGACGTCGCGCACCCGGGCCATCAGCCGGGTGGCGAGGAGCGAGTGGCCGCCCAAGTCGAAAAAGTGGTCGTCGACGCCGACCCTGTCGATCCCCAGGAGCTCCTGCCAGATCTCGACCAGCATCTCCTCGATCACCGAGCGCGGCGGGGCGTACGGCGCCCGGCTCGTGGCGCCACCCGTCTCCGGGCCGGGCAGAGCCTGGCGGTCGATCTTCCCGTTCGGGGTCAGGGGGAACGACGGCAGGATCATGAAGAGCGAGGGGATCATGAGCTCCGGCAGGCGCCGGCGGAGGGCTTCACGAAGAGCCGGGACGTCGACCGCCACCCCCTGCTCCAGCACCACCCAGGCGGCGAGCCGTGCCTCCGCCCCGGCCCCCCGTAACCCGACCGCGGCCTCGCGCACTCCGGAGCAGGCCGCCAGGCTCGCCTCGACTTCGCCGAGCTCGATGCGCGCGCCGCGCAGCTTGACCTGATGATCGAGCCGCCCGAGGAAATCGACCGCCCCGTCGACCCGGCGGCGGGCAAGGTCGCCGGTGCGGTAGAGCCGGC
>JAXDLD010000551.1:0-3736 GCA_034666805.1 Acidobacteriota bacterium | reverse complement strand
CCTCAACAGCTCTACATCATCCTACTTCGGCACCGGCGCCGACGTCACCTCCTGCGCCCCATGCGCCACCGGCGCGCTCAGCGCCTGGACTTCCACCCCCGGCGTGGGATGCGGCGGTACCGGCGGTGGCGTGTCCGTGCCGTCCTTCTTCCGGCGCTTCGGGAGCTTCCGCGCCCGGATGCCGTAGCTCACGAGGTTCTTGTTCGTCGGCCCGAGCTTCCCCTTGATCTGAACCGCCACGCGCTCGCGGAGCTCGATCCCCTTGAGCTGGACGTCCCGGCGCTTCTTGGTCGCGTCCTGGACCTTGCCGCGCAACACGCGCTGCTCGCTGTCCAGCGCCTTGGCCTGTTCGATGAGCGCTTCGAGCTCGGCCTGCTCGGGCGCCAGGTGAGGCATGTCGCCCAACACCGGCTTCAATGCCTTGTTCAACAGATCCCAGCTGCGGACATCGTCCGCGAATGAGGTACCAGCCATGACTTTCTCCTTTTCCAGTCGTCGTTAAGTTGTCGATCGCTTCACGGTCCAGACCGCAGCTCCTGCGGTCCGCGCCGCAGGCCTCACGGTCTCGACCGCAGCGCTCGCGGTCCAGACCGCGGTGCCTACGGTCTGCGCCGCGGCCTTGCGGTCCAGACCGCAGCACCTGCGGTTCGCACCGCGGGCCCCTACGGTCGAGACCGCAGCCCCCGCGGTCTGCGCCGCAACGGCTGCGGTCTCTGCCGCGGGGCCGATTTCAGTTCGCCCCCACGGTCCCCTCTCGTTCGCAATCACCTCCCTCCGCGATTCGGAAGCCGTTTCCGGCCACGAGAGAGACGGTAGGCGAGAGCACACCGAGAAGTCGGCTTTTTTCCCGGGGACAAAATTTTTTTGTTGGCGAAAGGCCGCTACTCACGGAAAACAAAGGAGATACCGGAGCTTCGCGGTTGCGGCGGAAGAAAGGTGTACCTCTGACGGGCCCCTGGAAGGACCCTGGGAGGGCCCTGGGAGGGCCCTCGGCGGTAAAGAAGGGGGGGCTAGTCGACCCGGAGCACGGCCAGGAAGGCTTCCTGCGGGATGTCGACGCGGCCCACGCGCTTCATCCGCTTCTTGCCTTCCTTCTGCTTCTCGATCAACTTGCGCTTCCGCGAGATGTCGCCGCCGTAGCACTTGGCGATGACGTTCTTGCCCTGGGCGCGGACGGTCTCTCTCGCGATCACCCGCGAGCCGATGGCGGCCTGGAGCACCACCTCGAAGAGCTGGCGGGGGATGAGCTCCTTCATCTTTTCGACTAAGACCTTGCCGCGGGCGTAGGCCTTGTCCCGGTGGACGATGAGCGAGAGAGCGTCCACCGCCTCGCCGTTGACCAGGATGTCGAGCTTGACGAGCTCGCTCTGGCGGTAGCCTTCTAGCTGGTAGTCGAAGGAGGCATAACCGCGGGAGACCGACTTCAGGCGGTCGTAGTAGTCGTGGATCACCTCGGCCAGGGGGAAGTCGTACTCGATCAGCACCCGGTCGGCGGTCAGGTACTCGAGCTTCCTCTGCTCCCCCCGGCGCTCCTCGTTCAACCCCAGGATGCCCCCCACGTACTCGGCGCGGGAGAGGATCGTCGAGCGGATGAACGGCTCCTCCAGGAAGGCGATCCGCCCGGGGTCGGGGAGCTTCGACGGGCTCTCGATCGCGGTCACCGCGCCGTCGGTCGTGTGCACCCGGTAGCGGACGCCGGGGGCGGTGGTGATCAAGTCCAAATCGAACTCGCGTTCGAGCCGGGCCTGGATGATCTCCATGTGGAGGAGCCCGAGGAAGCCGCAGCGGAAGCCGAACCCCAGGGCGGTCGAGCTCTCGGGCTCGAAGGAGAAGGCGCCGTCGTTCAGGCGCAGCTTGTCGACCGCGTCGCGGAGGCCCTCGTAGTCGTCCGCCGTCACCGGGTAGAGGCCGGCGAAGACCATGGGCTTGACCACCTGGAAGCCGGGATAGGCGACGGCGGCCGGCCGGGCGGCATGGGTCAGGGTGTCCCCCACCAGGGCCTCGTGGATGTCCTTGATGCCGGCGTAGAGGTAGCCCACCTCGCCCACCGACAGCGACCCGACGGGGACCGGCTTGGGGCCGAAGGCGCCGATCTCGTCGACCTCGAAGGTGGCGGAAGAGGCCATGAAGCGGACCTTGTCCCCCTTCCTAAAGGTGCCCTCGATCACCCGCACCAGGCAGCCGACCCCGCGATAGGGGTCGTACCAGGAATCGAAGAGGAGCGCCTGGAGCGGTGCCTCCGGGTCGCCCTCGGGGTGCGGGATGTCGCGCACCACCCGCTCCAGAACCTCCTCGATCCCGATCCCGGCCTTGGCGGAGGTCAAGACCGCGTCGTGGGCCTCGATGCCGACGACGTTCTCGATCTGCTCCTTGACCCGCTCGGGCTCGGCCGCCGGGAGGTCGATCTTGTTGATCACCGGGATGAGCGTCAGGTTGCCGTCGATGGCGAGGAAAGCGTTGGCGAGAGTCTGCGCCTCGACCCCCTGGGCGGCGTCGACGACCAGGAGCGCCCCCTCGCAGGCGGCTAAGCTCCGCGACACCTCGTAGGAGAAGTCGACGTGGCCGGGGGTGTCGATCAGGTTGAGCTGGTAGGTCTGGCCGTCTTTCGCCTTGTAGCGCAGGCGGACCGCCCGCGCCTTGATGGTGATGCCGCGCTCGCGTTCGAGATCCATGCTGTCGAGCACCTGGTCGGTCATCTCCCGCTGCGACAGCGCCCCGGTCTTCTCCAGAATGCGGTCGGCGAGGGTCGACTTGCCGTGGTCGATGTGGGCGATGATCGAGAAGTTGCGGATCAGCTCGTGCGGTTTCATGGGGGAGGGTGATCCTACTCTACCGCGGCCCTCACCCCCCAGCCCCCTCTCCCGGCCCGCCCTCCCTTCCCCCGGGAGAGGGGGTGGAGCCCGGCGAGGGGTTCCGCCGGGCTAGTCCGATACGCCGCCGCCAAGCCCCCCCACCCGTGGCAATAGCGAAGCTCTTGTCCTACCCGCTTCGCTCCCCTCTCCCGGTGGTGCGGGTGGACGGGCCGGGAGAGGGGCCGGGGGTGAGGGTTTCTCCTTCTCCTCCGCCGTCCGGGTGATCGTGATCAGGGCCACCCCCGAGACGATCACCAGGCCGGCGACCGCGGTCCGCGCGGTCAGGGGCTCGCCGGCCAGGGCCCAGCCGAGGAGCACCGCGACCAGCGGGTTGACGTAGGAATAGGTCGACACCAGGGCCGGCGGGGCCGCCCGCAGGAGCCAGAGGTAGGCGGTGAAGGCGACGACCGCCGCGATCACCAGGTAGGCGAAGGCGAGAAGCGAGCGTAGCGAGGCATGGGCAAGGTCGATCTCACCGAACTCGCCCAGGAGCGCCCCGGCGGCGACCATCATGGCCCCGCCCGCGAGCATCTCCAGGCCGGTCGCGAGAAGCGGTGAAGAGGGGAGGATCGCCCGCCGCGAGTAGAGCGAGCCGACCGCCCAGGTAAGCGAGGCGCCGGAGAGCATCGCGGCCCCCCAGAGGTCCACCCCGCCGACCCCGCTCGGGCGCACCAGGAGACCCACCCCGGCGAGGCCGAGGACGATCCCCAGGGACATGGGGAGAGTCGGCCGCTTCCCGCCCTGGAAGAGCCAGGGGAGAAGGACCATGAAGAGCGGCGTGGTCGAGACCAGGAGGGCGGCGAGCCCCGAATCGACCCGCTTCTCGGCCACGACCACGAGGCCGTTGCCGAAGAGCAGGAGGAGGACGCCGATCACCGCCGCCG
>JAXDLD010000550.1:0-3937 GCA_034666805.1 Acidobacteriota bacterium | reverse complement strand
CGGACCTGCTCGCGCTCGTGCTGCTGGAGTCCCCGGGCTCGATGGGCGCCGACGTGGTCGTCGGGTCCTCCCAGCGCTTCGGTGTGCCGCTGTTCTACGGCGGCCCGCACGCCGGCTTCATCTCCGTCCGCGCCGGGCTCGAGCGCACCCTGCCGGGCCGGCTGGTCGGGGTGTCCAAGGACGTCGACGGGACGGCCGCGTTCCGGCTGGCCCTGCAGACCCGCGAGCAGCACATCCGCCGGGAGAAGGCGACCTCCAACATCTGCACCGCGCAGGTGCTCCTGGCCGTCATGGCGGGCATGTACGCCGTCTACCACGGCCCGGAGGGCCTGAAGCGGATCGCCCGCCGGGTCCACGCCCTCACTCTCACCTTGGCCGCGGGCTTAAGCCGGCTGGGCTACCACCTCTCCGACGAGCCGGTGTTCGACACCCTGCGGGTGGAGCTGCCGAAGGGGTCCGCCTCTGATCTGATGAAAGTCGCCGAGGGGCGGGATATCAACCTGCGGCGGCTCGCGGAGCGCGCGGTGGGGGTCGCGCTCGACGAGGCCACGACCGCCGAGGACGTGGCGCGGCTCCTCGACCTCTTCGCGGGTGCGGTAGGAGGCACCGCCGCGGACGTCCACGAGCTGGCGGCCGGGCTCGACGCCGGCGCCCTCGGATACGCGGCGCCGCATGGGCGGACCTCGGAGATCCTCACCCACCCGGTCTTCCACCGCTTCCACACCGAGCACGAGATGCTGCGCTACATCAAGCGCCTGGAGTCGCGGGACCTCTCGCTCACGACGTCGATGATCCCGCTCGGCTCGTGCACGATGAAGCTCAACGCCACGACCGAGATGCAGCCGCTCTCCTGGCCGGAGTTCGCGAACCTCCACCCGTTCGCGCCGGCCGACCAGGCGCGCGGCTACAGGAAGCTCTTCGACACCCTGGAGGCCTGGCTCGCCGAGATCACCGGCTTTTCCGCCGTCTCGCTGCAGCCCAACGCCGGCTCGCAGGGGGAGTACACGGGGCTCCTCGTCATCCGCGCCTACCAGCAGGCGCGAGGAGAGGGGGAGCGCGACGTCTGCCTCATCCCGGTCTCGGCGCACGGCACCAATCCGGCCTCGGCGGTGATGGCGGGGATGAAGGTGGTGATCGTCGCCTGTGACGAGCGCGGCAACGTCGACCTCGCCGACTTGAAGGCCAAGGCCGAGCAGCACCGGGACCGCCTGGCGGCGCTCATGGTCACCTACCCCTCGACCCACGGCGTGTTCGAGGAAAAGATCCGCGCGATCTGCGACGTCGTCCATGCGAACGGCGGGCAGGTCTACATGGACGGGGCCAACATGAACGCCCAGGTCGGCCTCTGCCGGCCGGGCGACTTCGGGGCCGACGTCTGTCACTTGAACCTGCACAAGACCTTCTGCATCCCGCATGGCGGCGGCGGCCCGGGCATGGGCCCAATCGCGGTCGCCCCGCACCTCGCCCCGTTCCTCCCCGGCCACCCGGTGGTGGCGACGGGCGGCGCCCAGGCGATCGGCCCGGTGTCGGCGGCGCCCTGGGGAAGCGCGAGCATCCTCACCATCTCCTGGATCTACATCGCGCTCATGAACGGCGCCGGCCTCACCCGGGCGAGCGAGGTGGCGATCCTCAATGCCAACTACATGGCGGCGCGCCTGGCCTCCCACTATCCGGTGCTCTTCTCCGGCGAGCGCGGCCGGGTGGCGCACGAGTTCATCCTCGACCTGCGGCCCTTTAAGAGCGTCGGGGTCGAGGCCGAGGACGTGGCCAAGCGGCTGATGGACTACGGCTTCCACGCCCCGACGATGTCCTTCCCGGTGGCCGGCACGCTGATGATCGAGCCGACCGAGAGCGAGTCGAGAGGGGAGCTCGACCGCCTGGTCGACGCCCTGATCGCCATCCGGGAGGAGATCCGGGCGATCGAGGAGGGGCGGATGGACGCCCACGACAGTCCTCTGAAGCACGCGCCCCACACGGCCGAGGAGGTGACGGCGACCGCCTGGGACCGTCCCTACAGCCGCGAGCAGGCCGCCTTCCCGGCGCCGTGGGTGCGGGAGAACAAGTTCTGGCCCCACGTGGGGCGGGTGGACAACGTCTGGGGGGACCGCAATCTGATCTGCTCCTGTCCGCCGACGGAGAGCTATGAGTAGCCCCCGGGCTGCCCGCCGGTGGCAGGTGGGATGACCGACCGGGCGGGCCCGCTGCCCCCCCGCCCGATCCGGAGCCTGGAGGCCATCCTCCTGGGCCTCTTCCTGGCCTGCTGGGCGGTGCTCGTCCTCGCCTGGCTGAACATCGCCCACCTGTCGGGCAACGCCCCGGTCTCCCTCTACCGCTTCTTCAGCTTCGCCTCCGCGCTCGGCTGGACGACCGGCACGATCTACATCCAGCGCGGGAGGAAGCTCGCCGAGCCGGACCGGCGCCTGCTGCGCTGGGTCTACTACCTCGGCCCGCAGGGGATCGTCTACCTCCTCCGCGCGCTCGCTCCTCTCGCCGAGCGGCGCCTGGCGCCGCTCGTGCCGCTGTGGGCGCTCGGGGTGTATACGGTGTTCTTTCTGGTGCCGGTCTTGGTGCGGCGGATGATGGGGATGGATCGGGGGGACCGGGGGTAGCTCGGCCTCAAGGCTGGTACGCGCTGCCGCGAGGTCGAACGCGCTGTATAGAGAGGACGGCGGCCTGCTCCTTGGAGAAGAAGATTCTCCAATCCCCGACGCGGAGCCGATAGACATCGGGAGAGATGCCTTGCAGACGCTTGACGTCACCTTGCCCAGTCTCGGCGAAACGCTCCACACCTTTGACGATACGGCGCCGAGTCGTCTGGTCCAGATGCGCCACGTCCTTGAGGGCGCGATCGGTCCACTGGACTTGCCAGGTCAACGACCGATCCGAAGACGCTTTCGCGCCTCCTCGTGGGAGACGACGCGACCCTCGGCGAGGTCGCGGCGGGCTTCTTCAAGCGCTGCGACGTCCTCGGGAGAGAGCGGCTCCTCGTCGAAAGGAGCGTTCTCCAGGGCGGTTTGAACGGGGTCGGAGATCTCGCGGGTGAGGTATTCGAGAAATCGGACTGCCGCGTGGACCTCCAAGTCCGGAAGAGTTTCTGCCAGGGTGAGGAGCCTCTCGCGTTCCGTCATGGCCTGATTGTAAGGAGCCTCCTCTCGACAGGCAAATCGCGTTACCGAGACCTTCGACCGGCGATGACCGCCACCCTACCTGGCGACGGTCGCCGGACTGCTGGCGACGATCGCCGGACTGCTGGCGATGATCGCCGGACTACTGGCGACGACCGCCACCCTACCTGGCAGCGACCGCCGGACTACTGGCGACGACCGCCACCCTGCCTGGCAACGATCGCCGGACTGCCGGCAACGATCGCCGGACTACTGGCGATGACCGCCACCCTACCTGGCGACGATCGCCGGACTGCTCGCGACGACCGCCGGACTACTGGCGATGACCGCCACCCTACCTGGCAACGATCGCCGGACTGCTGGCGACGATCGCCAGACTGCCGGCGATGGCCGCCAGCCATGAGTTTTCGCCCCCTCCGCCCTCCACTGCTCGTACCGCGAGCTCCTCCCGGTTCCGCAAGATGTAGACTGGCCCGCTTTTAGCTTCTACGATCTCCCCATGGACCGCACCGACCTCACCCCCACCCTGGACGCCCTCCTCGCCGACTTGGCCGCCCGGGGCTCGGCCCTCGTCGCCTACTCGGGCGGGGTCGACTCGGCGGTGGTGGCCGCCCTGGCGTTCCGCGCCCTGGGAGAGAAGGCCGTCGCGGTCACCGCGGCGGCGGAGACCCTGGCGGGGGCGGAGCTCGACCATGCGCGGCGGATCGCGGGCGAGATCGGCATCCGGCATGAGGTGACGACCTACAGCGAGCTCTCCGAACCGGAGTTCGTCGCCAACCCCAACTATCGCTGCTACGTCTGCCAGGGGATGC
>JAXDLD010000549.1:0-5351 GCA_034666805.1 Acidobacteriota bacterium | reverse complement strand
GCCCGCGGGCGGTCTCCTGGACGGCCCCGGGCTACTCGGGGTTCTTCGGCTCTCCCATGCAGTACATGTCCCGCTCCCAGGCGGACGTCTTCCTCCGGCTGCTGCTCGCGCCGGGCGAGGCCCTGGGCCGGACGACCGAAGGGGGGAGCTCCGGGGTCCTCCTCTACGGCCTCCCACGAGCCCGGCCGGCCGAGCACATCGGCCTCGGCCTCATCCCGGGCGGCGCGATCGTCGCCCATCGGAGCCCCGGCACGCTCGGGCAGGCCCTCGCCCGGGCGAGCCACATCGACCTCGGCAACTTCCTCCGCCAGCTCCTCCCCGGCATCCTTCTCTTCCTGATCGCGGCCGGCCTGTTCTTCTTCCTCGCCTCCCGTGGGCGGATCGACTTGAAGAACGGCGCGATCCTGGCCGCCATCACCCTCGCCGCCTCCCTCGGGGGCCTCTTCGGCACCCCCTTCGACCTCCCCTCGCTCGGCTGGGCGCTCCTGGTGGTCGGGAGCCGCACCGTCTGGGTCTTCCTCGCCTGGTCGGCGGGCGAGTCGTTCATCCGCTCGACCTCCCCCGACTTCACCACCAGCCTGGACGCCCTCCGGGTCGGCCGCCTCGGACCCCGCGGCGGCCGGGCCCTCCTTTTCGGGCTCGCCCTGGGAGCGACCCTCGCGGGATTGCGGCTGCTCGCCCACACCACCGCCCTGGCCCTCCCCGGGGTCTGGCCGGAGGAGGCGAGCCTGCGGCTCCCCATCTTCGGCACGGCGAGCCCGATGGGGGACGGGATCACGCTCGCCGCCGAAGCTCTCGTCCTCCTCGCCCTCATCCGGCGCCTGCTGCCGTCCCGCTGGGCGGTCCCCCTGGCAGCCCTGGCCGGAACCTTCTTCATCTCCCCTTTGAGCCTGCACCCCTACCTGGCCGGGCTCGCCGCCAACTTCGCCCTCCTCGCCCTCCTCTTCTACGGCGGGAGACGCTTCGGGCTGACCGCCTTCCTGACCGCCGCCATGACCTCGTACCTCCTGCCCGCCGCCGCCTTTTCGGCCCTCCACCTCGACTGGCTGCCGGGGAGCTTCACCCTCACCGCCGGAGACTCGGTGGCGTTCCTCTTCCTGGGGCTCGTGGGCCTCCGGCGTTCGGAGCAGGTGGAGCTCGAGCGCCTGACCCCGCCCGCCTTCATCCGCCGCCTGGAGGAGGAGCGGCGGGTGCGCTACGAGATGGATCTCCTGTCGCGGATGCAGCTCGGGCTCCTCCCCGAGAACGTGCCCGAGCTGCCGGGCTGGCAGATCGCCGCCCGTTCGCTCCTCGCGACCGAGGCCGGCGGCGACCTCTACGACTTTCTCTTTACTGGCGACGAGGGGCAGAAGGACCGGCGCCTGTGGATCGCGGCCGGGGACGTGGCCGGCCACGGCTACTCCTGCTCGATCGTCCAGGCCATGACGACCGCCGCCCTGACGAGCCTGATCGCGCCCGGCCTCACCCCCGCCGAGGTGCTCAAGGAGGTGGACCGTGTGATCCGGCGGGGCGGCAGCCGGCGCAACTTCACGAGCCTCGCCCTCCTCCGCCTCGACATCGAGACCGGCGAGGCCCTCTTCGCCAACGCCGGCCATCCCTACCCGCTCCTCCTTCTGAACGGCGACGTGAAGGAGATCGCCCTCCCCGGCTTACCCCTCGGGCAGGGGCCGAAGCGGGAGTACGCCGACCTCCCCCTCACTCTCCCTCCGGGCAGCGTCCTCGTCTTCTGCTCGGACGGCCTCTTCGAAGCCGCCGACTGGAACGGCACCGCCTACGGCTACGAGCGCCCGAGCGAGATCCTGCGCTGGACCTTCCGCCGTCCCGCCGAAGCCATCGTCGAAGCCCTCCTCGCCGACTGGCGCCGCCACTTGAGAAACGAGGAGCCGCCGGACGACACGACGGTGTTGGTGATCAAGCGGCGCGGGGGGTGAGGTGCAGGACTACGAACCAGCCGCCCTACCGCGCCGGCAGATGCAGGAACCGCACGTTGCTGACCGCTACCACCGGCAGGGGGAAGGTGTGGAGGTCGGCGAGCTCGCGGGCGGAGAGGGGGCGGATTCTGGGCACTGCCGCGGGCACGCGGGTGGTGAAGGGATCGCAGCCGCGCTCCAGGAAGGTCAGGAGGAGCCAGCGGCCGAGGGTGCGCCGGGTCGCGTTCACCGGCCGATTGTACCGGAAGGGGGGTGACACGAGCGGTCTCCCTCCTGTAAAAGAGGAGGTCCGGCAGGGCACCGCCGGAGGCAGTATGACGTTCACGCTCGGCATCCTCTTCGTCGTCCTGGGCTACCTGTGGGGGGTGGTCCCCGCCTTCGGAACCGATCCCCGGCTGGCGACCCTCGCCATCGTCACCGTGCTCGCCCTGGCCCTCGCTTCCCACCTCTGGCGCCGGCAGGGATGGTGGGGACCCCGGCGCGAGCTTGCGCCCGCCCTCGGCTGGGCGCTCGCGTTCACCCTCCCGATGATGGCCGGTCTCCTCGCCGTGGGCTGGGGCCTGGGGACGCTCCACCGGCTCGACCACCTCGGCATGCGCCTCGCCGGCCTCCTGGTCTGGGGCCTGGCGCAGCAGTTCGTGCTGCAGACCGTGATCTTCCGCGAGATCTCCGAGCGTTTCCCCGGGCGCGCCGCGATCGCCCTCGCCGCCTCGCTCTTCGCCCTGCTGCACCTGCCCAACCCGCTCCTCACCCTGGTCACCTTCCTCGCCGGCCTCGCCTGGTGCGCGCTCTACCGCCGGCACCCCAACATCCTCCCGCTCGCCCTCTCCCACGCGCTGCTGAGCGCCGCCGTGAGCCTGGCTTTCGACCTCCGCATCACCGGCGGCATGCGGGTGGGCTACGGCTACTTCCTGTTCCTCGCTCGCCAGGCTCGACTCTGAGCGCCCGGCGCCGTAGGACGGTCCGCAATGTGCAGGGGAGAGGGTCGCGGCGTCATCACGGACGTCGGCTTGCCACCAACGGACTGGAGGAACGCCATGAGCATTTTCGGAGATCTGATGAATACGGCTACCGGAGCCGGCACCACCGCCGCCACCGCCGCCAACCCCGCCGCCCTCGGCCACCCCGGTCTGGTCAACTCCCTCCTTGGGCTCCTCGGCAACCGCCAGACGGGAGGCCTGGGGGGCCTGGTCCAGCTCTTCGAGCAGCAGGGCCTGGGCCACCTCGTCCAGTCCTGGATCGGCACCGGCCAGAACCTGCCGGTCTCGGGGCAGCAGCTCGAGAGCGTCCTCGGGCACGGCCGCCTGGCGAGCCTCGCGCAGGAGGCCGGCATCCCACCGGAGCAGGCGAGCTCGATGCTCGCCTCGGTCCTCCCCAGCCTCATCGACCACCTGACGCCCAACGGCACGGCCGACCACGGCCTCCTGGAGCAGGGCATCAACGTGCTTCGCGGTAAGATGTCCTGACATCAGGCTAAAGCCTGCCTTGAAGCGACGGCGGGCGGAAAGGATCGACATGCTCAAGAAGCTGATCGTGGCTGGAGTGCTGACCGCTTCTCTCTGGACCCTGCCCGTCCACGCGGCGGCCCCGAAGACCTACCAGGTCACCGGGCCTGTCCTGGAGCTGACCGCCGACACCATCGTCGTGCAGAAGGGCAAGGACCGCTGGGAGATCGCCCGCGATTCCGGAACCAAGGTCACCGGCGACTTGAAGGTCGGCTCCAAGGTGACGATCGAGTACCGGATGTCGGCGGCCTCGGTCGAGGTCAAGCCCGAGAAGGGCGCGGGCAAGACGAAGAGCAAGACCAAGGGTTGATCCTTCCCCCGGAGGCGCCCCGCGCGGGCGCCTCCGTCTCCCTTTCCTCTTTCAATCCTCCAGGAAGCGCGCCAGCAGGCGGTGGAAGTGGTGCACCCCCTCTTCGCGGGCGGGCGAGTAGCGGCCACGGGTGTAGAGCCGCGAGCGCAACCCCCGCTGCACGCTCTCGACCACCGCCTCGTCCTCCCGCTCCACCCGGTCGAGCCCGGCGCCCGCCCCGCGGTCGAGCTTCGCCGGGTCCCAGACGTAGGTGAGGAAGGAGACCCGGGTGCGGTCGACCGCCAGGGGCTTGACCACGTTGACCGAAACCCCCCAGGGATAGAAGTTGAACATGAGGTTGGGAAACAGGAAATAGTAGTAGGCGGCGATCGCCTGGCCGTGATCTGGAGAGGACGGCGGCAGCTCGAACACCTCGTCGCCGCCCGACGCCACCCCGAGCTGCAAGTTGGCGTAGGGGTAGAGCTCGGTCCGGTAGCTGCCGTAGTCGAGCGCTCCGGCCAACCCAGTGTGGACGAAGGGGATGTGGAAACCTTCGAGGTAGTTATCGCAGTAAAGGGCCCAGTTGGCGCGCACCAGGTAGTCGCGCGAGCGCCCGGGATCGAAGGTCGCCTCGGCGAGCGGCAGGAAGCCGATCCGCGCGCGCATCTCGGCGAGGAGGTCGTCCAGGGGAAAGGCGGGGGCGAGGGAGGCGAAGAGGAAGCCCGCGAACTCCCCGAACGCCACCGGCGGCAGGTCGTCGGCGGCGCGCGGGAAGCCCGCCGCCCGCTCGAATTCCGGCATGGAGAGGAACCGGCCGTCGAGGCCGAAGCGGCGGCCGTGGTAGCGGCAGCGGAGGAAGGGCTCGTTGCCCGGGCTCTCCGCCACCAGGTTGCCCCGGTGGGTGCAGACGTTCGACAGGCAGTGGACCTGGTCTTTGGCGTCGCGGGTCAGGAGGAGCGGCTCGTCCAGGCTGCCTTCGAGGAGGGTCACCGGGTGAACCTGCCCGGGGACCTTGACCGCGGTCCGGTCTCCCATGAGCAGCCAGCTGCGGGCGAAGACCCGCTCCAGGGTCCGCCGGTAGACCTCGGGGTCGGAGTAGAGGCGGGCCGGCGGGGTCTCCGCCCGGGTGATGTCGGGGTCGATCTCGAAGCGCATGGTGATATCTCCATGAGGGCCGGAGGCCTAGAATAGAGGGATGCGGCCCGACATCCAAGCTTCGGAGAGCGGGCTCGGCCACTTCCTCGACCCTCCAGGCCTGCCCGGGCCGTGAAGGCCCTCCGCTACGCCTGGGCCTCCCCGGTCACCGCCCTCGGGCTCCTCGCCGCGCTCCTCACCCTGCTGACGGGCGGGGAGGTCCGGCGGCGGGCCGGCACCCTGGAGGTCCATGGCGGCTTCGCGCGCTGGTTCCTCCGCCGCCGCCTGATCCTCGCCCAGGCGATGACCCTCGGCCACGTCATCCTGGGCATCAGTCCCACGGCCCTCGACGCCTGCCGCGAGCACGAGCGGGCGCACGTCCGGCAGTGCGAGCAGTGGGGGCCGTTCTTCCTCCCGGCCTATGCCCTGGCGAGCCTCTGGGCCTGGCTTCTCGGCGGGCACTACTATCGAGACAACTGGTTCGAGATCGGT
>JAXDLD010000548.1:0-13081 GCA_034666805.1 Acidobacteriota bacterium | reverse complement strand
AGGGGCTCGACCTGGTGCGGCTGGCGGACCTCGGCCGCGCCACCCGGGCGGCGGCGGCGCGCATCCGCGAGGCGGTCCCCCCAACGCCGGCGCTGGACGCGCTCGCCCGCGAGCTGCCGGACATCGACTCCCTGCTGAAGAAGATCGAGCGCATGCTCGACCGCCGCGGCGAGGTGCGGGAGGACGCCAGCCCGCGGTTGTCCGTCCTGCGCCGGCAGATCCGCACCGTGCGCGACCAGATCTACCGCGACCTGGGGGACTTCGTCTCCACCCACAAGGACGAGCTCTCCGAGGAGACGATCCCGATGCGCGGCGGGCGGCTGGTGGTGGTGCTCCAGTCCGGCGCGCGGGGGCGCAGCGGCGGCCTCGTCCACGGCCGCTCGGCGACCGGCAAGAGCTTCTACTTCGAGCCGCTCCATGTCGTCGAGTCGAACAACAACCTGCAGCAGTCGGTCGAGGACGAGGAGGCGGAGCGCCGCCGGATCATCGCCGAGTTGGTGGAGGCGGCGCGGGCGTCCCTTCCCGACCTCTTAACGCATGGCGATTTCCTGGGCGAGCTCGACCTGCTCCAGGCCGCCGTTCGCTTCGCCGAGGTGAGCGAGGGGCACCTGCCGGAGATCGGCCCGCGCCACGAGCTGCGGCTGCGGGCCGCCCGTCACCCCCTGCTCGACCCGCGCCTCGCCGGCCTGCGCGCCGAGGCCCTGGGCCAGGCCGGGCACTCCGGGACGATCGTGCCGATCGACCTCGACCTGACCTCCGGCCGACGAATCCTCGCCGTGACCGGCCCCAACGCGGGCGGCAAGACGGTCTCCTTGAAGACCGCGGGCATCCTCGCCCTGGCCGCCCAGTGCGGCCTCCCCATCCCCGCCGCGGCGGGCAGCCGGCTGCCGTTCTTCTCCCGCATCGTGGCGACGGTGGGCGACGAGCAGGATCTCCTGGCCGACCGCTCGACCTTCAGCGGCCGGTTGCTGCGCCTGAAAGAGGCCTGGGAGGCGGCGGGGCCGGACAGCCTCGTCCTCTTGGATGAGCTGGGCTCGGGCACCGACCCCGAGGAGGGGGCGGCCCTCGCCGTCTCGCTCCTGGAAGGGCTCCTCGGGCGTGGCTCGCTGGGGATCATCACCACCCATCTCGCCCAGCTCGCAGCCGCCGCCCTGGAGATGGACGGCGCCTCCTGCGCCGCCATGGAGTTCGACCCCGGGACCGGCCGGCCCACCTTCCGTCTCGTCCCCGGCCCGCCCGGCGGCAGCGAAGCGATCGCCCTCGGCCGCCGGCTGGGGCTGCCGGCGGAGTGGCTCGACCGCGCCGAGACGCGGCTGGGCTCGGAGCACGGCGAACTCCGCCGGCTGCTCGCGGTGGTCGACCGGGTGCGCCAGGAGCTGGCGGAGACCCGCGACCGCCTGGCGGAGGAGACGGCGGACGCCGAGAAACTCCGCCGCCGGCTGGCCGAGCAGCTCGCCGGCATCGAGGAGGAGCGGCGGACGGTCGGCAGGAAGCTCAAGGGGGATCTCGACTCCTTCCGGCGGGAGACCCTGGAGCGCTTCCGCGCCGAGGTCGAGCGGCTGCGCGAGCAGTTCGAGGGCGGGAGGAGGCGGGGGCTGGAGGCGGAGGCGGTCGAGCGCCTGTTCGAGGCCGCCCCTGAGCTGGCGCCCCCCGAGCCCGACGCGGCCGGGGAGCTGGCGGTCGGCCAGCGGGCGCGCCACGTCCAGCTCGGCTGGGAGGGTACGATCGAGAAGCTGGAGCCCGGCCGGGCGGAGGTCGCGGTCCGGGGGAAGAGGGTGCGCTGCCGGCCGGAGGAGCTGGTCCCCATCGACGCGCCAGGGCGCCCGGCCCCCCGGATGACCGAGCGCGAGCTCGGACGCGAGCGCGCTCGCCGGGCCGATCCCCGCCGGTCCGATCCCGAGGAGAGCTCCGAGGCGCCGCCCGAGGTCAACCTCATCGGCCAGCGAGTCGAGCCGGCCCTGGAGGTGCTCGACGCCTACATCGACCAGGCCCTCCTCTCTTCGCGGAGAGAGGTGCGGGTGATCCACGGCCACGGCACCGGGCGCCTCCGTCAGGCGGTCCGCGAGCACTTGCGGAGCCATCGCGGGGTGTCGACGCTCCGCTCCGGCGCCCCCAACGAAGGCGGTGACGGGGCGACCGTCGTCACCCTTCGCGGCGCCTGAAGCGGAAACCTCCAGGCGACTTCGTCTACGTATAGATAAGGAAGCGGCTGCCCGCACCGACATAATGGCCCTCGCCAACGTCCAGCTCACCCCCCAGCTCGTGCAGGCCGTGCGCGACGCCATCGACATCGTCGGTATCGCCTCCGAGCACACTCGCCTCCGCCAGAACGGCCGCCGGATGCAGGGGCTCTGCCCGCTCCACAAGGAGAAGTCTCCATCCTTCAGCGTCGACCCCGTGCAGGGGCTCTTCTACTGCTTCGGCTGCGGCAAGGGGGGGGATGCGATCAAGCTCCACATGCTGGTGACGGGCGACGACTTCCCCGCCGCCATCGAGTCGCTCGCCCAGCGCTATGGAATCCCGCTGCCGACCCGGATGGAACGGGCGGGGGGGAAGCGCGAGCGCGACGTGGGGGGGGCTTTAGACGCGGCGGCGAAGTTCTTCGCCGAGCAGCTCCAAAAGTGGCCGCTCCCGCAGCAGTACCTCGCGAAGAGAAAGATCCCCAAGGATCTCATCGAGCGCTTCGGGATGGGCTACGCCCCCGACGGCTGGCGGAACCTCGTCCAGGCCCTCCACCCGCGGCTCCCCATGGGCGACCTGGTGGCGGCCGGGCTCGCCGGGATCTCCGAGCAACGCGGGGGGGAGCCCTACGATCGCTTCCGCAATCGGCTCATGTTCCCCATCCAAAGCCCCTCGGGGCGCCTGGTCGGCTTCGGCGGGCGCACCCTGGGCGACGACCCGGCCAAGTACGTCAACACGGCGGAGACCGAGCAGTTCCACAAGGGGACCCTCCTCTACGGCCTCCACTTGGGGAAGCGCGAGATCCGCGAGGCCGGCCGGGCGGTCCTCGTCGAGGGCTACTTCGACGTCGTGGGGACGGTGGCCGCCGGGGTCGAGGGGGCGGTGGCGGGGATGGGGACCGCGCTCACCCCGGAGCAGGCGCGGCTCCTCTCGCGCTACGCCTCGGAGGTGGTGGTCGCCTACGACGGCGACAGCGCGGGCGAGAACGCCTACCGCCGCGCCCTCCCTCTCCTCCTCGCCGAGGGGCTCGCCGTCCGCCGCGCCCGCTTCCCCGAGGGGCACGACCCGGACTCGCTCCGTCTCGCCGAGGGCGGCGAGGCGGTCCGGGCGGCGGTCGACGGCGCCGAGGACGCCATCCTCCTGGAGATGGAGCGCCTGATCCCCAAGAGCGCCGACAGCGCCCCCCGCCTGACCGCCGCCTCGGCCTCGGCCGTGCGCGAGCTGGTGGCGGCGGTGGCCGACCCGGTCGCCCGCCATAACTACCTGCGCCGGGCCTCCGAGCGGTTGCGCATCCCGGAAAAGATCTTCTTCGCCCAGCTCGCCGAGCGGCGTCCAGGAGGGGCGGGGGCGGCGGGGGGCTCTGGTGCCGCGGGCTCTCCGGCCTTTTTCGGGGATGGCGCGGAAGGTGTCCGCAGTGTGGAAGAAGAGGTCCTCGAGCGACTGTTGAAGGGGAAGCAGGTTCCGTCTCTCGCGGAGCTGCCGACCCCGGAGGTTTTTTTTGATCCGCAATGCCGGAATATTTTCCAGGTCTTCTGCACTCTATATGGAGGAGCGGACGGCGGCCCCCCTCCCGATGGTCGGGCGGTGCTCGCCGAGTTGGGTTCAGACGGCGACTTGATTGACCGGATGGCCCAGATTCTGGTAGAAACGCCGGTTGGCTCCATTGGCGCCAAAATACGAGAGCTGCCGGAACTTCTGGCGGAGCTCACGCATCGGCATCAGGAGAAGCGGTTGCGGGAGCTCGCGAGCGAGATCGGTGAAGCGCAGCGCAAAGGCGGGGATGACGCTCTTCTCACTCGCCTCTACGACGAGAAGAGGCGTTTGAGCCTCAGCCTGCATCGGCGGCCACGGCCGGGCGCCGGCAAGGAAGCCGGTTGATCCCGGTCTATCCGCTTGTCCGTTCCTCTTGGCAGGGGAGCAGACCTTAGGAGGTCCCATTTGGCAATTTCGAGCCTAGCACCCGTGGAAGAGAAGTACTCCTCCGTCAAGCAGCTGATCGAGCTGGGGAAGGAGAAGGGCTACCTCCTCTACGACGAGATTTACGAGATGCTGCCGGAGGAGGTGGTCTCCCTCCCCGACGAGCTGGACGAGATCTACATCCGGTTCTCCGACCTGGGGATCGACGTCATCGATCGTCCCGAACGCTACCAGAACCGCGACGACTTCGAGTCCAGCGCCAGCGAATTCGACAAGAAGGAGGACGAGACCACCGAGTTCGGCCTGACGACGCACGAGAAGACCAACGACCCCGTGCGCATGGACCTGCGCGAGATGGGCACCGTCCCCCTCCTCGACCGCGAGGGCGAGGTGGAGATCGCGCAGCGCATCGAGCAGGGGGAGTGGACGATCTACGAGGCCCTGTGCGAGAACCCGGTGGTCCTCCGCGAGCTGCTGCGTTTGAACGAGCTCGCCCAGCGCGACAAGCGGATCCTCCGCGAGCTGATCGCCGCCGATCCCGACGAACCGCTCGACCCCAAGGCTTCGGACCGCATCCGCGGCAACCTGAAGATCTTCGAGCAGATCGCCTTGAACGACCACGAGATCCAGGAGCTCAAGAAGCGGCAGAAGCGCTGCAAGCCGGACGGCGATAAGTACCTGGAGATCGAGCGCGAGATCGACCGGCTGGTGGCGAAGATCGCCAAGGACATCCGGACGGTCGACTTCTCGGTCCAGACCCGGAATCGGCTGGTCGACTTCCTGAAGGACATCGACCGCCAGTTCTCCCGCTTCGAGCAGGACATCAAGCGGGCGCAGACGGCGCTGAAGCGCGAGACGAGCGACGACTTGAAAGCTCTCCACCGCCGGCGGATCGAGAAGTATCGGATCCATCTGCGGGAGCTGGAGGAGCGCTACGGCACGACCCACGCCGAGATCGCGGCGACGATCGAGAAGATCCGCCAGGGCGAGGGGGTGTGCGAGCGGGCGAAGGAGGAGCTGATCGTCGCCAACCTGAGGCTCGTCGTCTCGATCGCCAAGAAGTACACCAACCGCGGTCTCCAGTTCCTGGACTTGATCCAGGAGGGCAACATCGGGTTGATGAAGGCGGTCGAGAAGTTCGAGTATCGGCGGGGCTACAAGTTCTCGACCTACGCCACCTGGTGGATCCGGCAGGCGATCACCCGGGCCATCGCGGACCAGGCGCGGACCATCCGCATCCCGGTGCACATGATCGAGACCATCAACAAGCTGACCCGCACCAGCCGCTCGCTGGTGCAGGAGCTGGGCCGCGAGCCCACGGCCGAGGAGATCGGCGAGCGCATGGACCTGCCGGCCTCGAAGGTGCGGAAGATCATGAAGATCGCCCAGGAGCCGATTTCGCTCGAGACGCCGATCGGCGAGGAAGAGGATTCGCATCTGGGCGACTTCATCGAGGACAAGAACGCCGTGTCGCCGATCGACTCGGTGATCTTCACCAACTTGAAGGACCAGACCCGCAAGGTGCTCAAGACCTTGACCCCGCGCGAGGAGCTGGTTTTGAAGATGCGTTTCGGGGTGGGCGACGGCTCGGAGCACACCCTGGAGGAGGTCGGCCGGTCGTTCAACGTCACCCGCGAGCGCATCCGGCAGATCGAATCGAAGGCGCTCCGGAAGCTCCGTCACCCCAGCCGGGCGACGAAGCTCAAGCCGTTCCTCGACACCTCGCCCTAGAGACAGAACCGGCGGCGGCCCTCAAAGGACCGCCGCCGGTTGACATTCTCAGGCGAGCGCGCCTAACATTCCCGCTTCCAGGAGCCTCCCCGGCTCCTCCTGTTCCTCGGTAGCTCAACGGTAGAGCGTTCGGCTGTTAACCGAAATGTTGGGGGTTCGAATCCCTCCCGAGGAGCCATTTCCCTCTACGCGGAGGCGACCTTCCGCGGGCCGGCCGCCTTGACCGCCTCGGAGACGCCGCTCTCGTACTTCTCGAAGTTGTCGGCGAACATGTCGGCGAGCTGGGCCGCCTTGGCGTTGTAGTCGGCGGCGCTCTTCCAGGAGGCTCGCGAGTCGAGCACCGCGTCCGGCACGCCGGGGACGTGCTTGGGGACGGCCAGGCCGAAGAAGGGATCGGTCACCGTCTCCACGGAGTCGAGCTCGCCGGCCAGGATCGCGGCCACCATCCGCCGGGTGTAGGCGAGCTGGATGCGGCTCCCCGTCCCGTACGGGCCGCCCGTCCAGCCGGTGTTCACCAGCCAGACCCGGGCGCCGTGGCGCTCGAGCTTCTCGCCCAGCATCTTGGCGTAGGTGCCGGGATGGAGGGGGAGGAAGGGGGCGCCGAAGCAGGCGCTGAAGGTCGCCTTGGGCTCGGTGACCCCGCGCTCGGTCCCCGCCACCTTGGCTGTGTAGCCGGAGAGGAAGTGGTACATCGCCTGCTCCGGGGTGAGCCGCGAGAGGGGCGGCAGGACGCCGAAGGCGTCGGCGGTCAAGAAGATCACCGTCTTCGGGTGCCCGGCCTGACCGCCCAGGTCGGCGTTCGAGACCTGGGTCAGGGGGTAGCTGCTGCGGGTGTTCTCGGTCAGCGAATCGTCGTTGAGGTCGAGGGCCCGGCTGTGCGGGTCGACGACGACGTTTTCGAGCACGGTGCCGAAACGCTGGGTGGTGGCGTAGATCTCCGGCTCCCCCTCGGCCGAGAGGCGGATGACCTTGGCGTAGCAGCCCCCCTCGACGTTGAAGATGCCGTCCCCGCTCCAGCCGTGCTCGTCGTCGCCGATGAGCGTCCGCGACGGGTCGGCTGAGAGGGTCGTCTTGCCGGTGCCGGAGAGGCCGAAGAAGAGGGCGGAGTCCTCCCGGTCCCTGCCGTAGTTGGCGCTGCAGTGCATCGAGAGCACCCCCTGCCGCGGCAGGTAGTAGTTCATGACGCTGAAGATGCTCTTCTTGATCTCGCCCGCGTAGACCGTGCCGCCGATCAGGACCATCCGCCGCGTGAGGTCCAAGAGGATGAAGGTCGGGCTCTTCGTGCCGTCTTCGGCCGGATCGGCCTTCAAGGTGCCGACGTCGACCACCGTGAAGCCCGGCTTGAAGGCCTTGAGCTTCTCCCCGTCGGTCTCGCGGATGAACATGTTCTGGGCGAAGAGGTTGTGCCAGGCCTGCTCGGTGATGACCCGGACCGGCAGCCGGTAGTTGGGATCGGCCCCGGCGTAACCGTCGAAGACGAAGAGATCGCGGCCCGCTACGTGCTCCTGGGCCTTGGCGAGGAGCCGGCTGAAGCGCTCGGGCTCGAAGGGCCGGTTGACGTCGCCCCACCAGACCTCGCCCTCGGTCGTCGCGTCCCGGACCGTGAACTTGTCGTTGGGAGAGCGGCCGGTGTGCTTGCCGGTCGTGGCGACCAGGGGGCCCTCGCAGGCGATCAGGGCTTCGTTCCTCCGGACCGCCTGCTCGTAGAGCTGGGCGGCCGGAAGGTTCCAGTAGACGGTGCGAGCGCTGCCAAACCCCTGCTCGTCGATGCCGTGCGTGCTCACATAAGGACCATCGTTGTGCATACAGATCACCTCGGGTATTGGAAGGTCACGACGCCAAAGCAAAGCCGGAATTGTAACATCCCGTTGACAAAACCTCGGCCGCCCCTTTAGCGGGCGGGCTCTGCCGCCGGGTGGGCCTGCAAGTAGTCGACCAGCACCCGCGACATGGCCCGGACCCCGACCGCGATGGCGGTGTCGTCGCCGCGGAAGGTCGGGGTGTGGAGGCCGCCCGAGGTCGTCCCGGGCTTCGACGTCCCGAGCCGGAAGTAGAAGCCGGGGACGACGTTCGCGAAGTAGGCGAAGTCCTCGCCGCCCATGGTCGGCTCGGAGTCGATCACGTTCGCCTTGCCGAGCGCCCGCTCGAGCGCGGGCCGGCTGGCCTTGGAGAGGGCGGGGTCGTTGACCGTCGCCGGAGCGTTCTTCTTGTAGTCGAGGTCGAAGGTGGCGCCGGCGGACTTGGTGATGCCGTCCAGGATCTCGCGCATCCGGCGCTCGATCGTCGCCCGGGTCTCCTCGTGATAGGTGCGGACCGTGCCCGCCAGGAGGACCTCCTCGGGGATGATGTTGAAGCGCTCGCCGCCGCGCACCACGCCGACCGTGACGACGGCCGGCTCGGTGCCCGGGAGGTTGCGGGAGCGGATGGTCTGGAGGGCGAGGATCGCCTGGGCCGCGGTCACCACCGGGTCGACCCCGAGGTGGGGGTAGGCGCCGTGCGCCTGCTTGCCGTGGATCTTGATCCGGAACTCGTCGACCGCCGCATAGGTCGGACCCTCGGTGTAGCCCACCTGGCCCACCGGCACGTCGGGGAAGGAGTGGAGGGCGAAGATGGCGGCGGGCTTCGGGTTCTCGAGCACCTTCTCGTCGATCATCAGGTCGGCGCCGCCGCGCTCGCCGGGGGGCGGCCCCTCCTCGGCCGGCTGGAAGATGAACTTGACGGTGCCGGGGAGGTCGGCCTTGAGCGACGCCAATACCGCCGCCACCCCGAGCTCTACGGTGGTGTGGATGTCGTGGCCGCAGGCGTGGGCCACCCCCACCTCCTGGCCGTCGAAGGTGGCGCGCTGGGTCGAGCGGAAGGGGAAGTCGGTCTGCTCGGTCACCGGCAGGGCGTCCATGTCGGCCCGCACCGCGATGACCGGCCCGGGCCTGCCGCCCTTCAAGAGGGCCACGACCCCGGTCTTCGCTACTCCGGTCCTGACCTCGAAGCCGAGGGCCCGCAGGCGCTCCGCCACGAGGGCGGCGGTCGCCGTCTCCCGATTGCCGAGCTCGGGGTGCTGGTGGATCTTGTGCCGGACCTCGATCAGCTCGGGGGTGAGACGCTCGACCGCCTGATCGATGCGGGCGTCGAGCGACCCGGCGGCGTTGCCGGCATGGGCGGCTGGAGAGACGGAGAGAGCGAGGGCCAGGAGCGGCACCCCGGCGAGGGATCGCGAACGCGAGGTCATCCTTACACCTCCTAGGGAGAGAGAGCAGAAGCCGGCCAGCGAAATCGCGCCCGAGTCTACACCGGCTCCTGGCCAGGGCGGTATACGGATAGAATCAGCCCGCCCGCCCGCTCCAGTCCGTGGTTCCGGCGCGAGGGTACCTGCTTTGCCCTGAAGGGGGAGATGACTTGAACATCGCGAATCGGAAGGTCCTCGTCCTCGGAGGATACGGCCTGGTCGGGACGGCCGTCTGCCGTGAGCTGCTCGCGCGGCGGCCCCGGGAGATCCAGATCCACAGCTTGCGCATGGAGGAGTCCGAGTCGGCGCGGGAGGAGCTCCGGCCCGAGGCGGGCGAGACGGTCCTCTCGGTCTCGGCCGGCGACATCTTCGGCCTCATCGGCGAGCCCACGACGCGGGAGCGCATCCGCGCCCAGATCGTCAAGCTCGGCGACTCGGACCTGGGCTCCTTCCTCTTGTATCGGCTGATCACGGAGTCGAAGTCGGAGATCGTCGTCGACTGCGTCAACACGGCGACCGGCATCGCCTACCGGGACATCTTCCGCGCCGCCGAGGAGGTCAACCGGATCGCCGAGGCGGGCGAGCTCGACCCGGAGGCGGTCGACCATCTCCTGGAGGCGCTCTACATGCCGCGCCTCATCCGCCACATCCAGGTGATGTACCGCGGCATGAGCGACGTCGGCACCCAGGTCTATATCAAGGTCGGCACCAGCGGCACCGGCGGCATGGGATTGAACATCCCCTACACCCACTCCGAGGAACGCCCGAGCCGGGTGCTGCTGTCCAAAAGCGCCTTGGCCGGCGCCCACTCGATGCTCCTCTTCCTCATGGCGCGGACCCCCGGCGCCCCGATCACCAAGGAGGTCAAGCCGGCGGCGGCCATCGCCTGGAAGCGGATCGCCTACGGCCCCATCTACCGCGGCCGCCAGCCCATCCACCTCGTCGATGCCCGGCCGCGGGCCATCGGCGAGACCTTCTCGACCGAGGATGAGACGGCGGCGACGCTCCGCGACGAGGTGCTGGAGACGGTCTTCATCGACACCGGCGAGAACGGCCTCTTCAGCCTGGAGGAGTTCTCGACTCTCACGACCGTCGAGCAGATGGAGTTCGTCACCCCGGAGGAGATCGCCGAGTACCTGGTGATGGAGATCGAGGGGCGGAACACCGGCCACGACATCATCAACGCGCTCGACAACGCCGTCCTCTCCCCCACCTACCGGGCGGGCATGCTCCGCCACTGGGCCCTGGAGCGGATGATCGAGCTCGAGGAGCAGCACGGCACCCACAGCGTCGCCTTCGAAATGCTGGGTCCCCCTCGCAACTCGAAACTCCTCTTCGAGGCCCACCTGCTGCGGCTCGCCTACAAGACCATGCGCGCGGTCCGCGAGTCGACTCCGGAAGGGGTGCGGGACGCCCTCGACCAGCTGGTGCGCGAGGACACCGAGGCGGCCAACCGGGTGGTGGCGGTGGGCATCCCCATCCTCCTCGAATCGGGCGAGATCCTGCGCGCGCCCAAGGTCATCGTCCCGGCCGACGCCTGCAACCAGAAGGTGACCCCGGAGAAGCTGGAGGCCTGGGTGCAGGACGGCTGGGTCGACCTCCGGCTCGCCAACTGCGCCCGCTGGATCGAGCGCTTCAAGCGCATCCAGGAGGAGATCGATGCCATCCCCGAAGGCGACACCTCGAGCCGCCACCTGCGCAACCGCCGTTTCTGGCAGGAGGACCGCGGCATCCAGCCCGGCAAGATCGTGGGCTGGATCCTCTCGGTCGAGGAGAAGGGCTCGCGGATGAAGCGGTAGGGGACTACCGCTTTTCTACGGGCACCCCAGATTCCTGCAGCCGATCTCCCGGTGCCGGTCGCGGACGGCCCGGGGGAGGTCGGCCGTGCCGATCAGGTCGCTTGAGGCGGAGGACCAGCGGAAGATGAACATGCCGACGACCTTGGGCTGCGCCAGGGCGAACCGCTCGTAGTTGAGCGAGACGTACTGGAGGTACCAGCGCGGCCAGCCGGTGCCGGGGCCGTTCTGGCTGCCCAGGTGCGCGTGCAGGAACGAGGCCCAGAAGGAGTCGGGGCCGAGGATCACCCGCTGCTGGTCGTTCAGCTTGGCCAGGAGCCCCTGGAACTCCTCCATGTACTGGTCGTCGGCGTTCCAGGGGTGGCCGGGGTCGGCGGGGTCGAAAGTCCCGTACTTGTAGAACGCCACCCAGTCGATGTCCTGCGGGATGCTCTCCGGCGCCGGCTGGGCGCCGGGCGAGCGGCCGTATCCCATCACCAGCGGGATGCCGGGGAAGACGGCCTTGACCGCGACGGCGGCCGCCTCGACGTCGGCGAGCGGCGTGCAGGTGTTGTTGACCTCCGCCTGGACGACTAAGAAGAGGGTCGTTTCCGGGCGCACGAGGCTCCCGTAGGAGCTCGCGAAACGGGCCAGCCGGGTCTGCCAGTTGGCGCGCAGGCGGGTGGAGAAGCTCCCGCGGCCATCGGCGCAGGAGGACGAGGGATCAAGGATGCGCTTGAAGAGGACCGAGTCGAGGAAGAGAGCGGCGCGCAGGTTCGCGGCCTGGATCTCACCCATGACCGTCGGGAGGTCGGTCCGGGTCCAGTCTTCCCCAAAGTTGACGAAGGCCAGGTTGGTGCCGGCCGCGTGCCCGTCGATCTCCGCCAGGTGGTTGTAGCCCGGCCCGACGAGGTCGGTGTAGCCCCAGAAACGGATCTCGGCACCGGCGGACGGCACCAGCGAGAGGACGCTCAAGGTAGCGGCGAACAGGACCTTCCGCGAGAGGAGCATGGGAGGACCTCATTATATATGTGGGCGGCCACGCGGCCGCCCACGATCTCATTTCTGTTTTACGGCAGCTTCGGAGCCGGCGGCACCTTGACCTTGACCCGCGGGTTCTTCTGGAGCTGCTCCATCAAAACCTCGACCGCCTTTTCGAGGCTGGGGTCGTGCCCCTTCGCCACCTCGTCGGGACGGTCGATCACCTCGATGTCGGGGGCGACCCCGACCCCCTCGACGTCCCACTTCCCCTCGGTGTCGAGGAAGCGGAAGGCCGGGGTCGAGAGCGAGCCGCCGTCCAGGAGCGGCGGGTTGCCGGAGAGGCCGATCAGGCCGCCCCAGGTCCGGGTGCCGATCAGCGGCCCCAGCCCCATCTTCCTGAAGTAGTAGGGGAAGGCATCCCCTCCCGAGCCGGCGCTGTGGTTGATCAGGCACGCCTTGGGGCCGGCGTGGACGAAGTTGGGAGTCGGGTAGGGCTCGATCCCCCGCGACGCCCAGTAGTTGAGAAGCGGCCGGTTGAGCAGGTTGATCATCCGGTCGGGGATGAAGCCGCCGCCGTTGTAGCGGTCGTCCAGGATCAGGGCCTCCTTGCCGGACTGCGAGTAGAAGCCGCGGAACAGCTCGCGGTTGCCCTCGACCGCGGTGTTGGGCAGATGGATGTAGCCGATCCGCCCGCCCGAGAGCCGGGTCACCTTCTCACGGTTGGCCCGCACCCAGTCGAAGTAGCGGAGGTTCTGCTCGCGCTCGATCGGCCGTACCCGCTCCTCGTGCGCCCCGGCCGTCGCCGGGCTGCCGTTGACGAGGAGGGTCACCACCCGCTTCGCCTTGTTCTCGAGCAGGCGGTAGAAGTTGTCGACCCCCTTGGTGGTCTGGCCGTCAACCGCCAGAATGTAGTCGCCGGCCGCGGCATGCACCCCGGGCTCGGTCAGCGGCGAGCGGAAATCCTCCTGCCAGTTCTCGCCGGGGTAGATCTTGGCGATGCGGAAGTAGCCCGAGGGATCGGCCTCGATCTCGGCCCCCAGGAGCCCGCCGGAGATGCGCTTGGCCGGGCTCTCGTCCGCCGGCCGCTCAACGTAGACGTGGCCGGCCGAGAGCTCGCCGCCGAGCTCGCCGAGGATGAAATCGAGGTCGGAGCGGCTCGCCATGTGGGGCACGAGCCTCGCGTAGCGGTCGCGCATCGCCGGCCAGTCGACGCCGTTCATCCCCGGGTCGTAGAACCAGTCGCGGAGGATGCGCCAAGCGTCGACGTACTCCT
>JAXDLD010000547.1:0-4639 GCA_034666805.1 Acidobacteriota bacterium | reverse complement strand
ATCTCCGGCGGAGCCCCGACCGAGGAGACCCCTTGCCTCTTCTGCAACCCGCTCCTTTAAATGTCGCCCTTCACAACCTCCGGTGGTGTATAGGGAGCGGGGGTGGACGGCGCAGCACCGCCCGGAGATAAATCTCCGCGCTATGAGCTGCGCCGGATGAATCCGGCTTCACCTGCGCGGGGCGCCCATCCTTCTCCTACCGGCTGCCCCGGATCTCATCCAGCCAGGCCTTCTTGAGCGCGTCCGCCGCCCCCGCCATCTTGGCGAGGTCGAGCGCCCGCGCCCGCTTGTAGTCGGCCTCGGGGAGGAACTTCGCCGCCACGTCGGCCGGCAGGGCGCCGGGGAGGATGGGCCGGAAGTAGGCCTTGGCGAACTCCGCCTGGGCCGGCTTGGTGAGGAGCCAGTCGAAGTACCGCTTCGCCTCTTCCGGGTGCGGCGCGCCCTGGACCATCCCCATCACCAGCGGCATGGTGAAGCTCCCCTCGGCCGGGATCACCACCTCGACCGGACCGTGGTCGACATACTTCATCTTGTAGCCGTTGCCGTCGGCGTTGATCCAGATCGGTACCTCGCCGCGCAGCACCGAGTTGTAGATCGACTCCCGTGGGTAGGAGGAGACGTTGGCGTCGAGCTTCTTCAAGTACCCGAGCCCGGGCTTGAAGTCCTTCTCGCTCCCGCCCATCAGCTCGTTCACCCCGTAGACCAGGGTGAACGAGGTGCCGCCCCAGGTCGGGTCGTCGTAGGCGATCTTCCCCTTGTAGACCGGTTTCAGGAGGTCGGCCCAGGAGCGCGGCACCGGGACGCCGCCCAGGGCTTTGGTGTTGACGACGAAGGCGATGGCGCTGGTGTGGATCGTCCACCAGAGGCCGTTCGGGTCCTTCAAGCCGGCCGGCACCACCTCCCAGCCCTTCGGCTTGTAGGGTTGGTGGAGACCCTTTTGCGCCGCCTGGAAGCCGATCGCCCCCGAGTAGTAGGCGCAGTCGGCCTGCGGGTGCTCCTTCTCCTTCTCGAGAGCCGCCATGGCGACCGAGGAGCCCTTGTCGTCCGGCGGCACCTTCACCCCGGAGACCTTCTCGTAGAGGGCGGTCACGCCGCCCCAGTTGGCGTAGTTGGGGATGCAGTCGTACTGGACGACGACCTTCTGCGCCGCCCAGCCCGTGCCCGCCGCGACCAGGAGGAGGGCGGGCACGAACGTCTTCAGGTTCTTGATGGCCATGGCGGCTCCCTAGAAGTTGTAGTTCAAGACCAGGTTGTAGCTCTTGTCGATGAATTCCTCGGGGCCGGTCCGGGGCTGGCTCTTCCACCAGTCGTACTCGGCGATGAGCTTGAAGTTGCCGGCGATCCCGAAGACCAGCCCGGGCACGATCTCCGTCTCCTGGGCCCCCGAGCCCTTGTAGTCGACCCGGCTCCAGTTGACCCGGAGGTTGAGGCGCGGGTGGACCTGCCAGCGAGTGCCGGCCAGGTAGTAGGTGGCGTCGTCGTACCCCAGGCGGGAGAAGGGGTGGAAGGCGTCGTTTCGCTCCCCGGTCTGGCGGAGGACCTCGACATAGGAGATCGACGGCCCCCAGGTCAAGGTCGCGTCCCCCGCCACCTGGCCCAGCCGGAAGCTCCGGCCCACCGGAGGAGCCGCCCCCCGGCGGTCGATCCGCCCGGAGAGGCCGGAGACCCCCACCGCGAGCGTGCGGCCGGGGCCGAAGGTCCAGGTGGGGGCGAGGCGGATCGTCCCGGTGTCGGCTAAAGTGGCGTCGGGATCGCTCTCGACGTCCCGGCCGGGGAGCGAGCCGTCCACCTTGTCGTTGTTGGCGAGGAACTGGAGCGAGTAGTCGACGGCGAAGGCGGGCGCGAACGGCCGGCTCCCCACCAGCTCGGCCCCGTAGTCGGGGTTGAGCTTCAGGCCGTTGAAGTACTGGACGTTGCCGAAGAACGAGTCGTCCCAGAGGAGGCCCACCTTGCGGTAGAACTTGCCGGCGTGGAATTCACCGGCCGGCGTCTTGGCCCAGGCGTAGGCCTCCTGGAACCAGACGTCCGAGACGTAGAACGAGCGCAGCTTCGAGTCGCGGGCGCGGGTCTGGACGTGGAGGCCGTAGCGCTCGTCCGAGGTCGCGGCGTCGAAGTTCAAGAGGAAGGCGTAGATCTCGAACTTGTTCTTCCCGCCGGCCAGCTGCGGCAGGTAGTCGAAGAGGTAGATGCCGCCGGAGAGCTTGAAGCTCCCGTTGGGGGCGATGACGGGGACCGGGGCCGGCGCGGCGGCGGCCGCGGGCTCCTCGGCGGCGGCCGGCGAGGTGATTCCAGAAATCACGAACAGGGACAGCAGTCCCAGCCCGGCAAGACGGTTTCTTGAACGCAACACAAACCCTCCCTCTCTTGAAGATCGAGGCGGACGCGGCCGCCGGTTCCGGTGCGTGAGGACGTCAGCGCGGAAACGGCGGGGCGGGCGGTCCCCGGGTGAGGAGACGGGAGGAGAGGAAAAGGCGCCGCGGCGCGGGGCCGCGGGAAGGGTCCGGGGTCGGGGGAGGCGTGCCGAGGCCGGCGAGGAGCCGCTCCAGGTCCGGCTGGAGGCTGCGCGCGCGGGCCAGGCGGAGGAGGTGGAGCAGGTCGGCGGGCCGGTCGAGGTCCTCCAGGACCTCCAGGACCCCCGGCGTGCCGGCCCGCCGGGCGAGCTCGGCGAAGACGGTCGTGCCCCGCCAGCGCACACCGGCGAGGAGAGGCCCGGGATCGACCGCGCAGCCGAGGAGATAGACGCCGCCGTCCGGCGAGGGGCCGAGGACCACCGGCCGCTCGGCGAGGAGGGCGAAGGCGCGCGCCAGCTCACGCGCCCCGAGCCGGGGGACGTCGCCGGGGACGACGACGATCTCGCCGTAGCCCAAGGCCCGGGCGTCGGAGAAGGCGTTCTCCAGGCGCTCGCCGAAACCGCCGCCGCGCTGCGGGAGGACCAGGAGGTCGACTCCGGGCAACTCGGCCACGGCGGCGGCGATCCGCCGCCGGGAGTAGTCGAAGAGGGCCTCCGCCCGGGAGAGGCGCTTGGCGCGCGCCTCCTGCCGCGCCGGCAGGGCGAAGAGGAGGACGCAGCGATGGGAGGTCTCGGAGCACACGGCGCCCACGAAGCATATACGGCATCGCGGCAGGCCTGGATGCTTTCCCCCCGGAAATAAGAAAGGGGGGCTCGTCGGAGAGCCCCCCTCGAACCTGCCCGTCTGTCGTTCGGCCTAGAAGTCGTAGCGCGCGGCGACCTGCACCGTGCGCGGCGTGCCGACGCCGACGTCCTTGCCGAAGGCGATCCCCGGCGTCTGGTTGACACCATAGATGGTGTTGGTGACGAAGCGGTTGCCCGTGTTCGTGCAGTTGAAACACTCGCCGAACACGGCGAGGTTGCCCGGACCGATCCGGAACTCCTTGCCCAGCCGCAGGTTCAGGCTGTAGAAGGAGGGCTGGCGGAAGCTGTTGCGGCCGAGGTGGACGCCGTTGATCGTCGGCCGGTCGGTCGAGGGCTCGCCGTCGCCGTTTAAGTCGACGTTGGTGGTCGGGTTGAACGGGGAGCCGGTCTGGAAGACGAGCGAGCCGGAGAGGCCGAGACCCCAGTAGGGGGTCTGCCAGAGGCTGCTCAAGACACCCTTCCAGCGCTGGTCACGGTTGGAGAAGCCGTAGTTGTTGTCGAGGTTGTTGTAGTTCTCGGCCTGGATGCCGGCGAAGTTGCGCTCGTTCGAGTCGTTGTCCTTGTCCTCCGACCAGGTCACCGCCCCATAGAGGCTGAAGTTGTCGGCCAGGCGGCGGTTGAAGGTCGCGGTGATCCCGATGTAGCGCGAGCGGCCGTCCGAGAGGCTCTCGGTGATGCGCCCGTAGTAGGGGAAGGGGAAGACGGTCGTGCTGTAGTGCGGCTGCCCGTTGCTGGAGATCGTCCCGTCGAGCTGCCGGTTCATGTCGCGCAGGCGCTGCAGGTTGTGGCCCTGGGCGTAGGTGATGTCGATCCCGGCGGTCGAGCGGCTGAACACCTCCCGCTCGGCGCCGAGGGTGACCCGGTCGGTATAGGGGTCGTCGAAGTTCGGCCCGATGGTGAAGACGCCGGGCCGGGCCGGAGTCGGGATCTTGGTGAAGTCGATGGGCTCGACCCCCTGGACGTGGAAGTTCGGGCCCCAGCCCGGCGACAGGGGGTCGGTCGGCTGGAGGACGTTGGTGCCGGAGCGCGGCGCGGTGATGATGTACTGCGTGCCGCGCAGGCCGTTCGAGGTGAAGAGCTGGGCGAAGAGGATGGCCGGGGTACGGCTCCAGAAGCGGCCGGCCGAGAAGCGGACGGCGGTTTTCGAGTCCGGCGACCAGGAGGCGCCGAAGCGCGGGGAGAACTGCTTGTTGGCGTCCGGAATCTTGGCGGTGAGCTTGAACGAACCGTCCGGGTTGCGGTCGTTGGGGTTCAGGATCGGGGAGTCGGGGTTGTTCAACCCCTCCCAGCGGATGCCGGCCGAGAACGTCAGGTTGGGGCGGGCGTACCACTGGTCCTGGAGGAAGAGGGCGGTCTCCTTCTGGCCGAAGGCGGCGCGGCCGGCCTCGGTGGAGGTCAGGCCGCCCAGGCCGCCGAACTGCCGGAACTGCGACCACCTGCCGGCCAGGAGGTCGGCCTGGTTGTTGAAGATGTAGACGCCGCGCC
>JAXDLD010000546.1:0-6689 GCA_034666805.1 Acidobacteriota bacterium | reverse complement strand
GCAGATGATCACCGCCGGCTACGAGCAGGGACGCGGGCTGCGCAAGAAGCACGAGAAGCCGGACGGCTTCGAGGTGAGCGTCAGCCGGACGATGGCCGCCTCCCCCGAGACGCTCATCCGGGCCTGGACGGACGAGGAGATCCGCCGGACCTGGCTCCCGGACGCGCCGCTCGCGATCACCACGGCCGCGGAGGGCAAGTCGCTCCGCGCCAGGTGGGCGGACGGGCGCGAGCGGGTGGACGTCAACGTCTATCCCAAGGGGGAGAAGACCCAGATCACCGTCCAGCACCGGCGCCTGCCGGACCCGGAGGCCGCCCTGCGGAGCAAGACCGATTGGAAGGAGCGCCTGGAGCGGCTCCGGAACCTGGTGGAAGAGAAAGGGGAGAGGCGATGATCACCTGTGTGAGATCGATCACTTTATACGTCCGCGACCAGCAGCGGGCGGTCGACTTCTACGTCGGCAAGCTCGGCTTCGAGAAGCGGCGGGACGAACCCATGGGGCCCGACGCCCGCTGGATCGAGCTCGTCCCGCCGGGCGCCGAGACCGTCCTCGTCCCCTTCACCCCGCCGGGCTCGGAGGACAAGATCGGAACCTTTTCCGGCCTCGTCTTCGACTGCGACGACATCGAAGGCACCTACAGAGACCTGACCGCCAAGGGGGTCGAGTTCACCCACCCGCCCCAGCTCCAGCCGTGGGGGATGAAGCTCGCGCAGTTCAAGGACCCGGACGGCAACGGCTTCGTGCTCGTGCAGTCGCGGTAGGGCTACAAAACTCGAAAGATCAGCATGACATCCCAGATGGCATGCGCCAGGATCACCGGCGTGATGCGGCGGAAGCGGGCGTAGAAACAGGCGTAGACCAGGAACATCGCCCCCGCGGAGACCGCGCTCGCGGTCCCCAGGTAGAAGTGGTAGGAGGTCTGCAAGAGGACGCTTGCGGCGATGGCCAATCCTGTGCTGCCGGTCAGAGCCTCGACCTCGGTCAGGGTGAAGGCGCGGGCGATCATCTCTTCGTAAATGGGATCGATGACGCGGAAGAGCAGGGAGAGGAGGATCAACCCCAGACCCGCGAGGTGCTCGCGGTGATCGACGTAGGCGATGGGGCGGCCCGTGACCAGGAGCGAGGTCCATTCCATCCCTCGCCAGGCCAGAGAGCGGGCAAGGAAGGCCGCTACGGTCAGCAGGACCCCCGCCGGGACGTCGGCCCAGCGGAAGGTGAGGCCGAGGTCGCGAAAGGTCCGTCCGCGACGGGAGAGCACGTAGGCCAGCAGGCCCAGGCAGATCGCCTGCTTCTCGATCCCGTAGACGGAACCGAGGACGTTTTCGGTCCCAGGCCCCACCCTCCCGATCCACCAATCCAGGGCCGAGGAGAGCAGGGGAGAGCTGAAAGCCACGAGCAGGACCAGGGCCAGCTCCCAGGCGCGCAGCCGGTCCTCGGCGCGGGCGGCTGGCGGAGGGGAGGCTGGGGCCGGAGCGACGGCCTCGGCCGCTCGTTCCTCCTCGTCTTCCCACTCCTTGCCGGCCCCCTGCTCCTCGGGAGTGGCCTCCACGGGTTCGAGATCGGCCGAGCGCAGGAGCGCTCCCGCCTGCCGCCAGCGATGGGAGTCGACCTGGATCTCCATGGGCTCGGCGCCAGCGCCCGGACCGAGGCGGCCCTGGTCGAGGAGGTCGTGTTGGCCCTCGCCCTGGGTGAGATAGGGGATACCGGCTTGGTCGAGCCGGGACTTCGCCCGCGCGAGGAGGGCCCGGTCGCCGGTCGCGTAGACGGCCGCGAGGGTGAGCGGCTCCTCGGGCTCCGGCGCGGGAGAGAGCTCGTCGACGAGGTCGAGCTCGCAGTCGACGCAGCGCGAGAAGCCTGGGCGGTACTCGGAGCCGCAGTCAGGGCAGAACATCGGCGTGCCGGGGTGGCGGCCCCCTCTAGATCTCTTCCTCTTCTTCGATCTCCCCTTCCTCGACCCCCTCCGTGGACGCGAGGTCGGCCTCGCGCAGGAGGTCTTCCGCTTCCTCGGAGCGCTGGGCGCCGACCCGGATCTCCATGGGGCCGGCGATGAGGCTGAAGCCGGTGCCCAGGCGGCCCATGCCGAAGAGGTCCTGCGTGCCCTCGCCGCGAGTGAAGTAGGGGATGCCGGCCTCGTCGAGGAGGGACGTCGCCGTCATGAGGAGGACCGGGTCGCCGGTGGCGAAGACGGTGACGATGTCGCCGGTATCCAGATGGATGTCCGTCGTGGAAGGCGGGCTGTCGACCAAGGCGACGTCGCATTCGGCGCAGCGCGAGAAACCCTCGCGGTACTCGGACCCGCAGCTGGGACAGAACATTCCGCCTCCTTTTCCGGGATACGGCGTTCGACGACTGGTGACAACGATAGTGTCGAGTATAGCCGAACGCTTACCCCAGCCGATCGATCCGCCCCACCTCGATCGCCCGCGCCGCCGTCCAGCCGAGCAGGCGGACGGCTGCGCCGAGCGCCGCGAAGCGCTCGTCTTTCGTCAATCCCTGCCGGTAGCGGTAGTAGATCTGTTGCGCGATGACGGCGATCTTGAAAACCCCGTAGACGTAATAGAAAAGGATTTCCGCGACGTCGCGGCCGGTCGCCCGCGCGTAGCGGTGGACGACCTCGGCGCGGGAGAGGTTCCCGGGATGGGTGGTGGGGCCGGTGGGGAGGTGGCGGGCGGCGGGGGGATCGCCGGGGTCGATCCAGTAGCCCAGGCTGGTGCCGAGGTCCATCAGGGGATCGCCCACGGTCGCCATCTCCCAGTCGAGGACGGCGACGATGCGGGTGAGGTCACCGGGGGCGAGGACCAGGTTGTCGTACTTGTAATCGTTGTGGAGGAGGACGACGTCCTCCGGCCGGCCGCGCTCGGCGGGGAGGTGCTCGGCGAGCCAGGCCGCGGCGCGGTCGAGATCGGGCACGTCATCGGTCCGCGCCTTCCGCCAGCGCTCGCTCCAGCCGCCGACCTGGCGCTCCACGTAGCCCTCCGGCCGGCCGAAATCGGCGAGCCCGGCGGCCCGGAAGTCGACCGCGTGGAGCTCGGCCAGGCCGTCGACCGCCGCCTCGCTTAAAGAGCGCATCGTCTCCGGCGGCAGGTCGAGGTTGGCCGGCGGCTGGGGGTGGCGGAGGATTACCCCGCGCACCCGTTCCATGACGTAGAACGGGGCGCCGAGGACCGCCGGGTCGTCGCAGGCGGCGAGGGCGCGCGGCGCCTTGGGGTAGAGGGGACCGAGGCGCGACAGCACCCGGTACTCCCTCCCCATGTCGTGGGCAGTTTTGACCTGGGAGCCGACCGGCGGCCGGCGGAGGACGAGCTCCCGGCCACCTTGGCGGATCAGGTAGGTGAGGTTCGAATGGCCCCCGGGGAACTGCTCGACGGTGACGGGGGAGGGGGTCGAAGAGCCGGGGTCCGGCAGGTGGCCGGCGAGCCAGGCGGCGAGGCGCTCCGGGTCGACCTCCTCGCCCGGGCGCACCGGCCGCACCATATCCCCGGGAACGTTGGGCGCATGGCTCACCGTAGCTTTTCCATGCCGTAGCCCTGGAGGATGTGGCGGGCGACGCTCGTCTTGTGGACCTCGTCCGGGCCGTCGTAGATCCGGGCGCCGCGCTCGTGCCGCCACCAGAAGGCGAGGGGGGTGGCGTCGGTCAATCCCAGGGCGCCGTGCGCCTGGATGGAGCGGTCCAAGACCTGCTGGAGAACCCCGGCGACGTGGAACTTGATGAGCGAGACGTCGTTTCGCGCCGCCCGCGGCCCCTCGTGGTCGATCCGCCAGGCGGTGTGGAGGACGAGGAGCCGCGCGGCGTCGATCTCGGCCCGGCTCTCGGCGATCCAGGCCTGGACGAGCTGGCGGCTCCCCAGGACCTCGCCGGGGGCGAGGAGCCGCGAGGCCGCGCGCTGGCAGAGGAGGTCGAAGGCGCGCTCGCAGATGCCGATCCAGCGCATGCAGTGATGGATGCGCCCGGGTCCCAGGCGTTCCTGGGCGAGGGCGAAGCCCGCCCCCTCGGGGCCGATGCGGTTCGTCTTCGGCACCCGCACGTTCTCGAAGCGCACCTCGGCGTGACTGGCCCAGCCGGAGCCGCGCTCGCCCATGATCGGCAGGTTCTGGACGATCGTGAAGCCCGGGGTGCCGGCGGGGACGAGGATCTGGCTCGCCCGGGCATGGAGGGCGGCGTGGGGGTCGGTGACCGCCATGACGATGGCGAAGGCGGCGCCGTCCGCCGCCGAGGTGAACCACTTGTGGCCATCCAGGATGTAGTCGTCGTCTTCGGCCCGGGCGGTGGTCGCCAGCCAGACCGGGTTCGAGCCGGGAAACTCGGGCTCGGTCATGGCGAAACAGCTCCGCAGCTCGCCGCGGACGAGGGGAGCGAGCCAGCGCTCGCGCTGCTCGCCGGAGCCGTGGTGGAGGAGGAGCTCCATGTTGCCGGCGTCGGGCGCCTGGCAGTTGAAGACGTAGTGGCCGAGGGGGCTTCGGCCGAGGACCTCGCCCAGGTGGGCGAATTCGGCGAGCGGCAGCCCGGCGCCGCCTAAGTCCCGCGGCATGTGGGGTGCGGAGAGGCCGGCCTCCCGCACCTTCCGGCGGAGATCGGCCAACTCGCCAGAGACGGCGGCGAAGCCGCGTTCCAGGAAGGTGCGCTCGAGCGGGAGCACGTCGGCGTCCAAGAGCGCGCGGGCGGCGTCCGCGGCCTCCCGGGCTCTCTGGGGAATGGTGAAATCCATCTCTCCAATAGACACCAGTGGAGACGCGGCCGTCAATCGAACCCCTCGACGGCCGGCCGCGACGGGTGTACAGTTGCCTATAGATTTTTGTCGATAAACTGAGACTGGAGGATGCCATGGGGCAGGGGTACCGGAAGGACCGGCGGTTTCCTCGCATCCCGGCGGAGCATGCGGTGATGGTCCGGCTGCTCGGGGGTCCGCGCTTCGAGGGGTTCGCCAAGACCCGGGTGATCGGGCTCGGCGGCTGCATGTTCGTCAACCGGGAGTCGCTCGGCTACGGCTCGTTGATGGAGCTTCTCATCTCCGTCGAGGGGCGGGTTATCCGGGCCGACGCCCGGGTCGCCTACGAGGTGCCGAAAGGCGACCGCGAGCACCAGGTGGGGGTCGAGTTCCTCCGCCTCCACCCATCCGACCGCGAGCTTCTCTCCTCGATCATCGCCCGCACCCAGGTGGGGGAGCGGGCGAGCCGGGCGCGGGCGAGCTAGGGGACCCCTTTAGCCCCAGGCAGGAGGACGCGGCAGGAACCTTGCGCCGGGCACAGCGTAAAGTGTTCAAGGATCTTGCAGCGGTCTTCTGGGATCGATCCAGGTCCGAGTGAGAGGGGATGGGTGCAGGGCATCGAAGTCGCGGTCTGTCGTCAAGAGATGGGCCTGTGCGGCGACGGCGGTCGCGGCGATCCACATGTCATTGTGCTGAATCGGGTTCCCCATCTCGCTCAGGCGGTGATCGATCTCGGCATACGCCCTGAGCACGACTTCCGAGTTGATATCCAGAACCACAAGCTCGCTGAAAAGAGCCTCCAGGGTTTCGATCCGCGCCTGGCCCCAGGCGAACTTTTTACCCAGGGCCAGTGCTTCGCCGATCGTGACCACCGAGATCAAGGGTCGCTCTGTGCGGCTGCTGATGGCGAACTGTTCTTCGAGCCAGCGGCCGAGCGAATTCCCACGAACCAGATGGACGAGGATATTCGTGTCCAGCAGGAGCAGCTCACTCTGCTGGCTCAAGAGAGCTCTGCAAGGGCAGCGGCGATCTCTTCCTCGCTCTCATCGCCTGGCCAGCGGCCGAGGATGGCGCTGAGGCCGGAGCGCGGACCCTGCGGCCGACGGAGAGCGCGGCGGTCGAGATCTCCGAGGATCGGGCGAGGCATGCGCGACCAGAAGGAAACATCGCCGGTCGCCGCCTCGATTCGGTCCAGCTCGACCCACAGGACGGAGCCGGAGGGCCGGAACAGGGCGGTTCCAGAGACCACGACCTGCTGGCCGAAGAGCTCGGCAAGGCGCGTCCCCTCCCTGGCTTCGACCCATCCGCGCAAAACCTCCCCATCAGCGAGAAGGAGCGTGAACATCCGATCGCTGTAACAGATGGCATCGAGGCGTCCGGCAACCCGCACGCGCTGGGGAGGGGGTGCGGTGCGGAGAGACGGCTCGACTTTCTCGGACTTTCGGGTGCGCACTTCGAGTCGCCCATCGGGGTGCGAGTATGCTGTCTTGCCTTTGCGCAACTTGGTCGTCTCCCTGGACGGATATTATACCAGGAGGCCGAGCGGCTGCTGGCGGTCCCCTGCTTCGCCCACGAAGACCGTCCGCTCCGCGCTCCCCGAGTTCCCCGTGATAGTCTCGCGCGCGCCTGCTCGCCGCACTAGAGGCGGTATGCGGGCATCTCCCATGCGCGGCGATCTCTCCCATCTACCTATATGACGGGGCGCGTCCTCATCACCGGTGCCTCCGGCGCCCTGGGGCGGAGCGTCGTCGCCCGCTTCCTCGCCGCCGGGGAGCGGTTGCTCGCCGTGGGCACCGACGAGACGGCCCTGTCCGAGCTGGCGCCGCTCGCCCCTTCGGACGCCCTGTCGCTCCGCCGCGCCGACCTGACCGACAGCGCCTCCGTGGCGCGGCTCTTCGCCGACGCCGAGTCCGCCTCGGGGGTGTTCCCGGCCGTCGTCCACCTGGTGGGCGGCTTTCGCTACGCCCGCCTGGCCGAGATGA
>JAXDLD010000545.1:0-5322 GCA_034666805.1 Acidobacteriota bacterium | reverse complement strand
CGATCGAGCGGTCGCGGAAGAGGCGCTCGGAGCATCCCATCGCGCCGTGGCCGTCGTCGACGTCCTTTCGCGTCTCGAGATCGGAGACGGCGATCGGCGGGATGGCACCGCCGGTCTTGCGGTACTGCTGAACGGACGTGCACCCGGCGACGCAGAGCAAAGAAAGCGCAACGAAGCTCAGCCGCTGAATCCGCATGACTCCTCCTTCGGGGCGAAGTGACTTGCGACAGGGTAGCCACTCCTGAGGAAGAGAGTCAACGATCGTGGGGCGGCGGGAGGGCGGCGAGCACCTTGCCGACCAGGGAGGAGAGGGGGAGCCTGGAGCGCCCGGTGGCGTCGAACCAGCCCGCCGCCAGCCCCTCCTCCACGGTGCCGCCGGAGCGGACCTCGCCGCGATGGACGTCCACCGTGATGTCGCGGTAGGTGATGCCGTGGCGGACCTGGGCGACGCGGGGGCCGAGGCTCCAGCGGCCGCCGTAGCGCTCGGCGAGGCCGGCGACAGGGTCGATATCGGCGATGGTGGCGGCGTCTCCCGCTTCGGCCTCCACCCAGGGGAGCTCCCAGGTGCCGGCCAGGAGGGTGCTCCCCTCGGGGCGGCGGAAGAGGAGGAGGCCCCCCGGCCCCTCGACCACCGCCACCACCAGCCGCACCCGCACCGTCTCCCGGCGCCGCTTCGGCGGGGGATAGCGGTCCTGCTCCCCGGCCGCCGCCGCCCGGCAGCCGGTGGCGAGCGGACAGAGGAGGCAGCGCGGGGCCTTCGGCAGGCAGAGGGTCGCGCCGAGCTCCATCATGGCCTGGTTGCTGTCCCCCGGCCGCTCGGCGGCGAGGAACTCCCGCCCCGCCGCGAGGAGCCGGTCGCGCCCACCTCGCGAGCGCGGGTCCTCTTCGAGGGCGAGGAAGCGCGAGAGCACCCGGACGACGTTGCCGTCCAGGACCGGCTCGGCGATCCCGAAGGCGATGCTCCCCACCGCCGCCGCCGTGTAGTCCCCCACCCCCGGCAGCTCGCGGAGGCCGGCGAGGGTGCGCGGGAACCCGGCTCCCGAAGCGGCGACCTGGCGCGCCGCGGCGTGGAGCTGCCGCGCCCGCCGGTAGTAGCCGAGTCCCGACCAGAGGGCGAGAACCTCCTCGACCTCGGCCGCCGCCAGAGCCTCGATTGTAGGAAAGCGCAGGAGGAAGCGCTCGTAGTAGGGAAGGACGGTCTCCACCCGAGTCTGCTGGAGCATGACCTCGGAGAGCCAGATGCGGTAAGGGTCGGAGGTCCGGCGCCAGGGCAGGTCGCGGCGGTGGCGGTCGAACCAGGCGAGGAGAGCGTCGTTGTGCCGCATCGCGTCAGTATAGACAGGCCCCGCCCGCCAATTTGGCCGCTTGTCGCAACAAAAAACCCCCCGCGGCCGAGGCCGCGGGGGGTCTTGTTTAAGAGTTAAGGGGGGAGGCCCCGTCTCTCCGGTTGGTTGGGTGGATGTGCCCCTGTTGTGTGTAAGGGGGTTGTAGGTTAGATATTAGAGGGCGAGATCACGGTCGATCTCAGTTTTCAGGAAGGAATGAAATTTGGTAGGTGAGACCTCCCCACTTCCGTCGTTCTTCATGCTGCATGTCCTCTGCAACAGCCATGCCGGATCTTGAATTCCGTTGCCAGGGGGCCCGATCAAGGTTTCGTCCGTCCAGGGGAGCCATGGTCGGGCCATGAGAACCCACCGCCCCGGGTGGGGCGGGTCGCGTGGGGGGGAGGCCCCAATCTCCGGTTGGCTCTTTGGGATCGACCCCTGTGAGGGAGGGGTTCAGGTGGATGTTTTGGAGGGTGAGATCAAGAGATCTCGTCAAAAAAGGAAGGATACAGTTCGGTAGGTGGAACCTCCCCCGTACGCTGTTTTGAACCTGATCAGTTTCAGAAGCAAGGCCTGTGCCAGAAACCCGCGATGCCCTCATCCCGATCCCAGCCCCCCTCTCCCCCCTCCTGGGAGCCCCCGAATAAATCCTTTGATGTCTATACATTGAACAGCTCGCCAGAGGGCGATCCCGGGGGCGAAAAGGAGCGCGGCCGCACTCCGGACGGGGAGTCCCGGGGAGGCCCCCAGGCAGGCCCGCTTTTTCTTTTCTGCAAAGAAGGCCTTGAGAGGCGAGCATTTCTTCCAAAGCGCACCCTGGCAGGATGTCCTTAAGGGTGGCGCCCCCCGTGCAGCCTGCCGTCGTGGGGTGGAAGGAGTACCTGGCCCTGCCGGAGCTGGGGATCGGCCGGCTGAAGGCGAAGATCGACACCGGGGCCCGGACCTCGACCCTGCACGTCGCCGCGCTCCGCGTCCTTGCCGAGCACCGCGACGGCACCGCCGAGCTCGAGCTCTCCCTCCCTTGGGACCGCCACGATCGGAGCCCGGCGCGCCAGCACCGCCAGCCGGGGCGCTTGAAGGTCGCGCGGGCGCTCATGCTGCGCCGGGTGACGGTCACCGACTCCGGCGGGCACCGGGAGATCCGCCCCCTGATCGCCACCGAGCTGGTCCTGGGACCGGTAAGGAAACGCATCCTTCTTACATTGACCGACCGGAGCGGCATGCTCTTCCGTATGATCCTCGGGCGCAAGGCGCTCGAAGGGGACTTCCTGGTCGACGTCGCGCGGAAGTACCTGCAGGGCAAGACCCCATGAAGATCGCCATCCTCTCGCGCAAGGCGAGCCTCTACTCCACCTCTCGCCTGATGGAGGCCTGCCGCCAGCGCGGGGCCGAGGTCTCGGTCCTCGACCCCCTGCAGTGCCTGGTCAAACTTTCAAAACGACGCCCCGAGGTCTTCCACGACGGCGAGCGGGTGACCGGCCTGGACGGGGTCGTGCCGCGGATCGGGGCCTCGATCACCTTCTACGGCCTGGCGATCCTCCGCCAGTTCGAGATGATGGGGGTCTTCCCGGCCAACGAGAGCCAGGCGATCGCCAGGAGCCGGGACAAGCTGCGGAGCCTCCAGCTCCTCTCCCGCCACGACATCGGCATCCCTCCCACCGCCTTCGTCCGCCGCCGGGAGGACGTGCGCTCGGCGATCCGCAAGGTCGGCGGCGCGCCGGTGATCTTGAAGCTCCTCGAGGGGACGCAAGGGGTGGGCGTCATCCTGGCCGAGACCGCCAAATCGGCCGAGTCGGTGCTCGACGCCATGCACTCGTTGAAACAGCACATCCTCATCCAGGCGTTCGTCGCCGAGGCGGCGGGGACCGACTACCGGGCGATCGTCGTCGGCCAGCGGGTGGTGGCGGCCATGGCCCGCCAGGCGGGCGAAGGGGAGTTCAGGAGCAACCTCCACCGCGGCGGCACCGCGCGCGGGGTTACCCTGGACCCGGCCTTCGAGCGCACGGCGGTCCACGCCGCCGAGGTGCTGGGCCTGAACATCGCCGGGGTCGACATGCTCTCCTCGAAGGAGGGGCCGATGGTGCTCGAGGTCAACAGCTCGCCGGGGCTCGCGGGGATCGAGAGCGCGACGGGGGTGGACGTCGCCGGGGCGATGATCGACTTCGTCGTCGCCAACGCCCCCCATGGCGACCCCCGGGACCGGGCGCGCGGATAGGATGAGGCCATGAAGAGGCTCGCCTTCATCTTCCTGTTCCTCGTGGGGATCGCCTTCCTGGCCGCCCTGGTCGGCATCCTCCTCGCCTCGGGGGGGCGCCGGTTCGGCTCCGGCCCGGTGGTCCTCGTCTGGCGGGTCGACCGGCCGGTTTTGGAGCAGGCCTCCGAGCCGCTCCTTTTTGGCGGCGCGGCGGCCGACAGCATGACCGTCCTCTATCCCGCCTTCCGCGCCGCCCGCGCCGACCGCCAGGTGAAGGGGATGGCGGTCTACGTCCGGTCGGCCCAGTTCGGCCTCGGCAAGGCGCAGGAGCTCCGCCGGCAGCTTCTGGCGATGCGCGAGGCCGGCAAGTTCGTCGAGTGTTACATGGAGAGCGTCGGCGAGGGGAGCAACGGCACCCTCGCCTACTACCTGGCGACCGCCTGCGACCGGCTCGAGATGGCGCCGTCCGGCGACGTCAACCTCCTCGGCCTCTATGCCGAGGGGACGTTCTTGAAGGGGAGCCTCGCGAAGCTCAAGGTCGACCCCCAGTTCCACCACGTCGGCCTCTACAAGAGCTTCTCCGAGACCTACACCGAGAGCCATTGGACGCCCCCGGCCGCCGAGGCGATCAACGCCGTCCTCGACAGCTCCTTCGACCAGATCGTGACCGCCATCGCCGAAGCGCGGAAGCTCCCGGCCGGGACGGTCCGCGCCCTGGTCGACGGCGCCCCCTACACCGCCCCCGAAGCGGTCGCGAAGGGGCTGATCGACCGCCTGGGGTACCCGGAGGACTTCCGCGCCCGGGTAGCCCGGGGGGTCGGCGCCGTGGAGCGCGGAGGCCGAGCTGGGGTCGGACGACATGGCCCGGCTGCTCCGCAAGCTGGGGCGGGACGACTCCCTGGCGGCGGTCGTCCTGCGGGTCGACAGCCCCGGCGGCTCGGCCCTCGCCTCCGATCTGATCCTCCACGAGGTGGAGCTCCTGGCGCGCCGGAAGGCGGTCGTCGTCTCGATGTCCGACGTCGCCGCCTCGGGCGGCTACTACATCGCCGCCCGGGCCGCCAAAATCGTCGCCGAGCCGGCCACGATCACCGGGTCGATCGGCGTCGTCGACGGCAAGTTCGTCACCCGCCGCCTCCAGGAGGAGGTCCTGGGGATCACCCACGACCCCCTGAAGCGGGGCCGCAACGCCGACCTCTATTCCCCGCTCACCGCCTACTCCCCCGAGCAGGACGCCCGGGTGCAGGCGATGATGGGCCGCGTCTACGAGACCTTCGTCGGCCACGTGGCGGCCGGCCGGCACATGAGCCGGGCCGCGGTCGAGGCGGTCGCCGGCGGCCGGGTGTGGACCGGGGCCGACGCCAAGCGCCGCGGCCTGGTCGATGATCTGGGCGGGCTCGACCGCGCCGTCGACCTCGCCCTCCGCACCGCCCGCCTGCCGACGGGGGAGCCGGTGCGCCTGGAGTACTACCCCGAGCCCAGGCGCCTCTTCGACCTCCTCCATGAGCGCCGCGAGCCCCTCCTCCCGGCCTCCCTCCTGGAGCTCGCGAGGAGCCTCGAGCACCCGCGCCCGGAGCTCCTCGAGCTGCCGCCCGAGATCGCCCGCCTGGCGCGCCCTTTTTGAGCTCTCCAGCCCCCCGGGGAGGGCCGCTTGAACTTATTCGAAACAAGGAGCTTGGGGGCCCTCGGGGCCGCCCTCCTATGACCTTCCCTGAGCCCTCCCAAGGACCCGAAAGGCTCAGGCTAAATATGGCAGCCACTACAGTTACGGACTTTCTTCGCGGTCGGGCCGAAAAGGTCTTGCGG
>JAXDLD010000544.1:0-6218 GCA_034666805.1 Acidobacteriota bacterium | reverse complement strand
GGGCTGCCCCGAGGGGGTCGATCGCACCTCCGGGTCGCGGCCCAGATTGCCCACCAGAATCACTTTGTTGATCATGCTTCCGTTCTCCTCTGTACTCGAATTACGCTACGGTATCACACCCCCGGCCGGCAGATCCCCGGTCGAGGGCGGGGCTTTAGGCGACGCCCGCCAGGCCCTCTTCTAAGGAGGGGACGGAAAGCGTGCGATTGATCTTGCAGCGGGTCCGCGAGGCTTCCGTCACGGTCGCGGGAGAGACCGTGGGACGGATCGGCCGGGGCATCCTGGCGCTCGTCGGCGTCGAGCGCGGCGACGGCCCCAGGGAGGTCGCCGCGGCGGCCGAGAAGCTCGCCGGGATCCGCATCTTCGACGACCCCGACGGGAAGATGAACCTCGACACCCGCGCGGTGGAGGGCGCCTTCCTCGTCGTCTCCCAGTTCACCCTCGCCGGCTCCCTCGCCCGCGGCCGGCGGCCCTCCTTCGACGACGCCGCCCCGCCCGCCGAGGCCGCTCCCCTGGTGGAGGCCCTGGTCGAGGATCTCCGAGGCCGCGGCTTCACGGTCGAGACCGGCCGCTTCCGCGCCCACAGGGAGGTCGCCCTCGTGAACGACGGGCCGGTGACGTTCCTGCTGGAGGTGCGTCCCTAGCGGACCGCGATCTCCTGGAGCGGCACCGGGGTGAAGCAGAGGACGAGGAGGAGGAGCGCCAGGGCGGCGATCCACCGCCTTCGGGGGTCCAGGGGGCGGTCCTCGTCGTCCACCGGGGGGTGCCGCAGGCGCAGCACGAGGACGATCCCGCACCAGAGCCACCAGCCCGGCCAGAGGAAGCCGGCGGCGGCGAGCACCGCCCAGAGCGGTTTGGCCAGCCGCCGCTGCCAGCTCCCGAGCGCGGCATAGAGGATGTGCCCGCCGTCGAGCTGGCTCAAAGGGAGGAGGTTGAGCGCGGTGGCGAAGAGCCCGAACCAGGCGGCGAAGGCGATCGGGTGGAGGTCGAGGGTCTGGCCCGGCAGCAGCCGGCCGTGGAAGAGCCGGGTCGCGAGCTCGATCGCCAGGCAGCGCCCCGGCAGCAGCAGCACCGGGTGCTGGTGCCGCGGATCGGCGATCGCCACGAATCTCCCCACCCGCGAGTGCGCCACGCCATAGAAGAGGAAGGGGAGGAGCGCCACGAAGCCGGCCAGCGGGCCGGCGACCCCGACGTCGAAGAGCTCGCGCTTGTCGCGGATCGGGCTGCGGATGCGGATGAAGGCGCCGAGCGTGCCGAACCCCAGCGGGAAGGGGAGGAAGTAGGGGACCGTCGCCGAGATGCCGTAGCGCCGGCAGGTCAGGTAGTGACCCATCTCGTGCGCGAAGAGGATGCCCAGGAGGGTGAGCGAGATCTGCATCCCGGCGGCGAGGAGCTGGGGGTCGTGCCAGACCGCGGCCACCGTCGACGGCAGGAGGGCCGGGTAGAGGTCGATCCGCGCGTCGCTGCGGGTCGCGAAGAGAAGGACGGGGCCGATCGTCGTCACCGTGAGGACGGTGACGAAGAGCAGGAGCAGGGCGAGCCCCCAGCGCGGGCGCGGCGGAGCCGGCGTCTGGTAGACCGCGGGCCGCGGCGGCGGCAGCAGCTCGAGCAGGGGGTACGGGGGGCCGGGCGGGTCGCCGTTCAGAGGTTCTTCAGGTCCTTGCCAGGCTTGAAACGGACCGTTTTGCCGGGGGTGATCGCGACCTCGACTCCGGTCTTGGGGTTGCGGCCGACGCCCTTCTTGCGGTCGCGCACCTGGAAGACCCCGAAGCCGCGGAGCTCGATGCGCTTGCCGTCACAGAGGGCGTTCTTCATCGCCTCGATGATGGTGTCGACCGCCTGGGCTGCCTTGACCCGCGGTACTTCCGTGATTTCCGCGACGCGGTCTACGATGTCGGACTTGATCATCTGTACTCCGAAGGAGACGGGAGTCTAGCAACGGGTCGTTCGGGGTGTCAATGAAAGACGACACTCCTACGCGCCCCGTACCGCCTGTTTTTTGTGAAGGATACAACGCTCGAAGGCGGCGACGGTGGCATCGGTGAGGCGCTTGAGCTCCTCCAGATGGAGGCCCGCCGGACCGCTCTCGGCGCGGTCGGCATAGAGGACGGCGATCAGCCGCTCGCGCAGGCGGACCGGCATCATCACGCAGTCGCGCGGCAGCTCTCCGCCCCAGGAGGCCGCCAGCTCGCGGTGCGCCGGCATGGGCGCCAGGGGGCCGAGATGGAGGCCGCTGCCGCCCCGCAGGTTGAGGAAGATCGACGGCCGGTCGAAGCCGACCGTGAAGCTGGAGAAGACCTGCGGGTCGAGCCCGGCACCCGCCGCCCGCCAGGCCGCGACCCCGTCCCGGTTGGCCTGGAAGAGGGCCACCCGGCGGTAGCGGATGCCCAGGAAGCCGAGGAGGACGTCGCCGACCTCCTCGCGGTCGGTGACCCGGGCGAGCGCCGTCAAGGCCTCGTCGAGGTTCTTGGGCACCGGCCGCGGCGGGACCTCGCTCGCCTCTTCGCCTTCGCTCTGGCCCTGGATCGACGCCTGCTCCTCGGGGGTGAGCGCGAGCGAGCGCGGGCGCGCCGGGGGCGATATTGAGGGCGATGCCGAGGGGGATGTGGGGACGGGAGCCGGCGGGGGCGCGACCGGTGTTGGAGGGGCCGGAGGGGCCAGAGGCGCGGGGGGAGCCGCGGGCTCTGGCCGGGCCGCGGCCGCCGCGAAGAGCGCCGCGGTGGCCGGGCGGATGGCGGGCGCGACCGAGCTCGGACCCTCGGCCGGGAGCACGAAGCGCGGCCGGCGCGGCTGGGCCGCTGGCGCCGGGGACGCCCCTGGCGCCGGAGACGCCGGGGCGTCCGGCAGGTGGGGCGGCGGCTCCATGTGGGGCGGCCGGGCGTAGGGGTCGCCTTCGAGCGGCGGCAGGAGCTGCCGGGCCGGCTCGGCGGGGGCCGGGACCTCCTTCTCCCACAGGTAGCGCGAGCGGTTCAGCCGGTCGAGGAGGTTGGCGAAGCGCGACGGGCACTCCTCGTCGTAGTACTTCTCGAGCGCTTCGAAGACCCGGATCTCGTTGGCCACGTGGATCCGCACCCTCTTGCCGGTGGCGAAGGCGATCTCGTCCTGGCAGGCGAGGTTCCTGGCGTCGAGCATCGCGACGTCGAGGCGGCCGCCCAGGGCACGGAAGGGGATGGCATGGCAGCGGCGGGCGAGCTTCGCCGGCAGCAGCTCCAGCACCTCCTCGGGGATGCCGCGCAGCTCCTCGACCCGCGCCGCGGGCACCCCGAGCTGCTCGGCGAGCCCCTTCCCCAGGAGGTCCTCGGTCAGGGCGTCCATCTCCAGGAGACAGGTGCCGAGCCTCCCCCCCACGACGTTCTGGTTCTTCAAGGCGCGCGTGAGCTGCTGGACCGTGATCCAGCCGCGCGCCACGAGGAGCTGTCCGAGCTTGCTCATCCGGTTTCTAACTTCTTGTCTTTAGGCTACTTAACAGTAAAGGGGAGATTATAGGGGCGGCCCCGCGGCTTGTAAAGGACCCTTCTGCCCTATGGTATTCTTCCAGAGTGAAAGTGTTGGCTCCCACGCTCCTCGCCCTGCTCTGTACCGCTCTCCCCAATGCCGCCCATGCCGCCGGTGCTGCCAGTGCCGTCCCTCGCGATCCCGCCGGGCAGGCCGCCTTCCAGTTCACCCTCGGCAAGGTGCTCGCCGCCGAGGGCTCCTTCCCGGAGGCCCTCTCCGCCTTCGAGGAGGCGGAGAAGCTCGCTCCCAAGGACGTCTACGTCCGCCTCGAGCGGGCCGAGCTGCTCGGCCGGCTGGGCTCGATCGCGCGCCAGCCGAAGGCCCGCGCCGACTACCTGGGGCGGGCGGTCGAGGAGGTGAGCAAGGCGCGCGAGCTGGCGCCGGGCAACCCCGACGTCCTGCGCGGGGTGGGCGAGATCTACCTCGCGCTCTCCGAGCAGGACCCGAAGGCCATGGCGATCGCCCAGGAGGCCTACGAGGGCTTAAGGCGGCAGGCCCCCTCCGACCTCCAGGTGATGGTCACCCTCGGCCGCATCTATCTGGAAGAGGGGCAGGCGGCGCGGGCGGCCGAGGTCTTCCGGGAGCTGGTGAGCTACACCCCGAACAACGAGATGGTCTACTCGCTCTTGGTCGAGTCGCTGCTCAAGGCGGACCGCAAGCAGGAGGCGGAGAAGGAGCTCAAGGAGATGCTCGTCTGGAGCCCGGACTCGCTCCAGACCCGGCTCACTCTCGCCGAGGTCCAGGGGCAGCGCGGCGACCACCGGGCGGCTCTCGACACTCTTCTCGCCGCGCCCGAGTCGGTGCGGGCGGACCCCCAGCTCCGCCGCCAACTCGCCTCGACCCTCTACTTGACGGGCGACCTCGACTCGGCCTTGAAGACGGCGGACGAGCTGCTCAAGGCGCAGCCCGACAACCATTACCTGGAGCTGCTGAAAGGTCTGGTCCTGACCGCCCAGGGGCGCAACGACGAGGCCTTGACCCTGCTGACGCGGCTCCGGGAGTCCGATGCCCAGGACCTCGTGCTGGCGGCGACCCTGGCCCGGGTGCTCCGCCGGGAGGGGAAGAAGGACGAGGCCGCCAAGCTCCTCGGGGACCTGGCGGCCAACCTCGCCAAGGACGGCAAGGTGAAGGAGTCGCGCGAGGCCACCCTGGAGCTCGCCCAGCTCTACGCCACGACCGAGGACTGGGGGAAGGAGAGCGAGGCGGTCGAGCCGCTGCTCCGCGCCGACGTCCCCGCGGTCCGCACCGAGGCCCTCCTCCTCAAGGCCGACGCCCTCCTGGAGCTCAAGCGCTACGACGAGGCCCTGAACCTCCTCGTGCCGGCGTCGTCGAGCGCGCCCTCTCCGAGCCCCGCCATCGCCGCCAAGCGCGGCGAGGTGCTGTGGAAGTCGGGCAAGGAGCGCGAGGCGCGGCGCCAGCTCTCCCGCCTGGCCGGCTCGGAGGACCCGCAGACCCTCCTCTCGGTGGCCCAGGCCTACCAGCGGCTGGACCAGTACGGCGACTCGGTGCCGCTCTTGACCAAGGTGCTGGCCGGCCATCCGGACCTGCCCGCCGCCGGCTTCATGCTCGGCGCCGCCTACGAGCGGACGGGCAAGCACGACCTCGCGGTGACCACCTTCCGGAAGGTGCTCAAGGCCGACCCCGATTTCCACGCCGCCTTGAACTACCTGGGCTACATGTGGGCCGAGAAGGGGGAGAACCTCCCCGAGGCGCTCGCCATGATCCGCCGGGCGGTCGCCCTCGACCCGGACAACGGCGCCTACGTCGACTCCCTGGGCTGGACCGAGTACCGGCTCGGCCAGTACGACCGCGCCCGCGACTCCCTGGAGCGGGCGACCCGCCTGGTGCCGGAGGACGCGACCGTCCACGAGCACCTGGGCGACGTCTACATCGCCCTCGGGCAGCGCGACAAGGCGCGCGAGATGTACCGCCGCGCCCTCGCTTTAGACGACCACAACGCCCATAATGCCGAGCAGATCCGGCACAAGCTCGACGGGCTGGACAGCACTCCCCGCCGCTGACCCTTCTTTAGAAGCCCAAGACCGTGAGCGAACCTCTCTCCCCGGCGTACGGCGGGGGCAGTGCGCGCAAGGGGCGGCCCTTCTTCTCCCTTCTCTTCCTAATGATAGGGATGCTGAGCGGCTGCTTCCTGCACCGCGGGCCCGCTCCCCTGCCGGCCGGCGCCGCTGAGCCCTGGCAGATCCCGGAGGCCGCCTACGGCTCGCAGCGGCTCTACCGGGTGAGCTACGCGGGCCCGGAGGGGGAGGGGAGCTTCAAGCTCACCCTGCGGCTCGCCTCGCCCGGCCGCTACCAGGTGACGACCGCCGATCCCGTGGGCCGCGCTCTCTGGAGCCTGGACGTCGCCGAGGACTCCGGGCTCTGGCTCGACCACCGGAACCGGACCTTCTGCAAGTTCGAGGGCAAGTTCGACATCTCCGGGGTGCCCCTGGCGCCCTTCCCCCTCCTCTCGCTCCCCTCGCTCCTCCTCGGCCGGCTGCCGGCGGAGCCCGTGCCGCCGATACCGGCGCCCGAGAAGAAGGGCCGTGACATCACTTTCAAGGACGGCATGGACCGCCGCTGGACGGCGACCCTCGCCTCCGGCCAGGTCGCCTCCTGGACCCTCTGGGACGGCGAGAAGCCGGCCGTCCTCTGGGTCCAGCGCGACGACTGGGCCATCCTCTCGGACCGCGCCCAGGGGGTGCAGATGCGCTGGAAGGAGGTCG
>JAXDLD010000543.1:0-3623 GCA_034666805.1 Acidobacteriota bacterium | reverse complement strand
CCTGGGGCGGTCGCTCGAGCTGATCCTGGGGATGCTCGCGATCGTCCGGGCCGGGGGAGCCTACGTCCCGCTCGACCCCAGCTATCCGCCGGAGCGGCTGGCCTTCCTCCTCGAAGACACCGGGTTGCGGGTGATCCTGGCGCGGCGGAGCACGCTCGCGGCCCTGCCGCCCTACCCGGCCGAGATCGTGCTCCTGGACGAGGGCAATGCCGCCTCGGGCACCGGCGGCGCGGAAGATGCGAGAGAGGGATCACTGTCCGTCGGCGCGGGAGGGGCGAGCCTCGCCTACGTCGTCTACACCTCGGGCTCGACGGGCCGGCCGAAGGGGGTCGCCGTGCCGCACCGGGCGGTGGCGCGGCTCGTGCGCGAGACCGACTATGTCGCCTTCGGTCCGGACGAGGTCTTCCTGCAGTTCGCGCCAGTCGCCTTCGACGCCTCGACCTTCGAGATCTGGGGCGCCCTTTTGAACGGCGGCCGGGTGCTCCTGGCACCCGACGCGGCGGCGGCCCTGGCCGATCTCGGAGACCTGATCGACCGCCACGGGATCACCACGGTCTTCCTGACGACGGCGCTCTTCCACCTGATGGTCGACCACCAGCTGGCCCGCCTCTCGCCCCTGCGCCAGATCCTCACCGGCGGCGAGCTGATGTCGCCCGGCCACGTGCGGCAGGCGCTCGCCGGGCTCCCGGAGACGCGGCTCACCATCTTCTACGGGCCGACCGAGAACACCACCTTCACCACCTGCTGCCCGCTCCGCGAGCCGGCGGAGGTCGGGGCCACGGTGCCCCTGGGGCGCCCGATCGCCAACACCCGGACCTATGTGCTCGACGCCCTGGGCCAGCTGGCGCCGGTGGGGGTCGTCGGCGAGCTGTGCACGGGGGGAGAGGGCCTGGCCCGGGGCTATCTCGACCGGCCGGAGCTGACCGCCGAGCGCTTCGTCCCCGATCCCGGCGCGACCGGGACGGAGGCCGGCGGGCGCCTCTACCGGACGGGCGACCTGGCGCGCTACCTGCCCGACGGGCGGCTCGACTTCCTGGGCCGCATCGATCACCAGGTCAAGCTCCGCGGCTTCCGCATCGAACCGGGCGAGATCGAGGCACGGCTCCTGGAGCACCCGGCGGTGCGCGAGGTCGTGGTGGTGGTGCGGGAGCAGCCGGTGGGGAACCGCTTCCTCGTCGCCTACTTCGTGGGCGCGCCCCCCGAAGAAGCCGAAGCAGCCGAAGAAGCCGTGGACGAGGCAGCGCTGGGCAACCACCTCCGCGCCCATCTCCCCGAGCACATGGTGCCGGCGGCGTTCGTCCGCCTCAACTCCCTGCCGCTCACCGCCAACGGCAAGGTGGACCGCCCGCGGCTGCCGCTCCCGGGCGAGCTACGTCCGGAGGGGGCGGCGGGGCTGGCGGGGGACGACGGCCGAGCGCCGGAATCGAGCGTGGCGGTCGAGCTGCCGCCGGCGCCGCGCTCCGCGGTGGCGGAGCTCCTGGCGGATCTCTGGTGCGACATCCTGCGGATCGAGAAGGTCGAGCCCGCCGACAGCTTCTTCGAGCGCGGGGGCTACTCGCTCGTCGCCACCCGGCTCTCTCTCCGGGTCCGCGAGGCGCTGGGGATCGAGATTTCGCTCTACCGCCTCTTCGAGGACCCCACCTTCTCGGGGATGGTCGAGGAGGTCGAGCAGGCTCTCCGGCAGGATCGGGAAGAAGAGGCCCCGCCGCTCGTCCCGGTCGACCGCGACGGCCCCCTGCCGCTCTCCTTCGCCCAGCAGCGGCTGTGGATCATCGATCAGCTGGAGCCGGGGTCCTCGGCCTACCAGGTCCCCCTCGCCCTCCGGCTGACCGGCAGGCTCGACGTCGTCGCCCTCCACCGCGGCTTGGCGGAGATCCTCCGCCGGCACGAGGCGCTCCGGACCCGCTTCGAGCTCCGGGACGGCAACCCCTCCCAGGTGATCTCCCCCTACGTCCCGCCGCTGCTGCCCCGGATCGACCTGACCGCTCTCGACTCCGGAGCGCGGGGCGCGCACGGAGCGCGGGAGGCCGAGCTCCGCCGGCTGAATCGCGCCGAGAGCCTGCGGCCCTTCGATCTGGCGCGCGGGCCGCTCTTCCGCGCCACCCTGGTGCTGCTCGCCGGTGCCGAGCACGCCCTCCTGACCACCATGCACCACATCGTCTCGGACGGCTGGTCGGTCGGCGTGCTGCTCTCCGAGCTCGTGGCCCTCTACGGCGCGCTCCTCGGCGGTCGAGAGGACGCCGGCGGCATCCTGCCCGAGCTGCCGGTGCAGTATGCCGACTTCGCGGTCTGGCAGCGGCGCTGGCTCTCCGGGAGGGTGCTGGAGGAGGAGCTCGCCTACTGGCGGGAGGCCCTGGCGGGAGTGCCCGTCCTCGATCTGCCGACCGACCGGCCCCGGCACTGGGCGCGGAGCGGCGCCATCGGCGCCAGCTCGTTCGTCCTCCCTCCCGCCCTGACGGCGGACCTCGTGCAGCTCGGCCGCCGCCAGGGGCTGACCCTCTTCATGGTCCTCCTCGCGGCCTTCAAAGTCCTCCTCCACAGGTATACCGGTCAGGGCGACCTGGCGGTCGGCACTCCCATCGCCAACCGCACCCACCGCGGGATCGAAGGGCTGGTCGGCTTCTTCGTCAATACCCTCGTCCTTCGCGCGAGCTTCCCGGCCACCGCCAGCATGCTCCAGGTCTTCAAGAGGGTGCGGGAGACGGCCCTCGGGGCCTACTCTCACCAGGACCTCCCCTTCGAGAAGCTGGTCGAGGAGCTGCGGCCGGAGAGGGGACCTCACCGCTCGCCCTTTTTCCAGGTCTTCTTCATCCTCCAGAACATGCCGCTCCCCGCCCGCCGGCTCCCGGGGCTCACCCTGACCCCGCTCCCCATCCCCAGCCTGGCGGCCAAGTTCGAGCTCACCCTCTCCATGGAGGAGGCCGAAGACGGCAGCCTGCACGGTGCGATCGAGTACGGCAGCGAGCTCTTCGACGCGTCGACCGTCGACCGCCTGCTGGCGCACTTCACGAACCTCCTCGCCGCCGTCTCCGCGAGCGCCACGGCGGCGAAGCGGAAGATCGCCGAGCTCCCGCTCCTCGGCACGGCGGAGCGGCACCAGCTCCTCGCCGAGTGGAACGACACCCGGCGGGCCCTGCCCCGGCCGGCCGTCGTCCACGAGCTGTTCGTGGAACAGGCGGCGAGCCGCCCCGACGCGGTGGCCCTGCTGTCGGCCAGGGGTGAGCGGATCAGCTACGCCGAGCTCGACCGGCGCTCCGACCGGCTGGCGGCCCGCCTCCGCCGCCTCGGCCTCCCCCTGGAGGCCCCGGTCGGGGTCTTCCTCGAACGCTCGCCGGAGATGGTCCTGGCGCTCCTCGCCGTCTTGAAGGCTGGCGGGGCCTACCTCCCCCTCGATCCGGCCTACCCCGTCGACCGCCTGGAGCTCATGCTCCGCGACTCCCGGGCTCCCTTCGTCGTCACCCAGGAGGCGCTCGCCGGCCGGCTCGCCGGACCGGGGGCGATGCCGGCGATGCCGGTCCTGGTGCTCGTCGACCGGGAGGGAGAGGAGCCCGATCCTTCCCTGGTCCCGCCGGCGGTCGACGCCGCGAACCTCGCCTATGTCATCTACACCTCGGGCTCGACCG